>NZ_JAFLNG010000141.1 GCF_017427025.1 Streptomyces sp. FH025 | reverse complement strand
GCACCCGGCGCAGCTCGCGCAGCAGCGCTTCGGCGGTCGGCCGGTCAAGTCCGGCGGTGGGCTCGTCGAGCAGCAGGATGCGCGGCCGGCGCAGGATCGCGCGGGCTACGGCGAGGCGGCGCCGCTGCCCCTGGGACAGGGCGCGGCCGGCGGGGCCGACCGGGGTGTCCAGGCGCAGGGTACCGAGGCCGACCGCCGCCAGCGCCGAGCGCAGGCGCTCCGGGTCGGCGTGCGGTGCGGCCAGGCACAGGTTGGCCGAGACGGTCGTGTCGGCGAGCCAGTCGTCGGCCTCGACCAGCGTGAGCACCTCGGCGACCGCCTCGGCGGGCAGCTCCGCGACGGGGGCGGTACCCAGCCGCACCTGGCCCGGGACGGTCGGCACCCGTCCGGCCAACTGCCCGAGGAGCGTGGACTTCCCGCTGCCGTTCGGACCGGTGACGACGACCAGCCCGGGAGCACGGACGGTGAACGACAGCGGCCGCCCGCCGTCGCCGGCGGGCAGTTCCGCCACGCTGAGCACCGGGCCGCCCCGCATCGGGACGGGCTGCTGCCGGTCGGCGGCGGTCGCGGCGAGCGGGCCCAGACGCGCGGCCGCGCCCTGGGCGGCGGCAAGCTCCTGGAACAGCTGTGGAAGGCGGTCCAGCAGGTCCCACACCGCCGCGAGCAGCAGCACCTCGCCGACGGCGTCGGCCACCGGCTGCGCCCAACCGCCCGCCTGGAGTGCGAGCAGCAGGGCGAGGCCCTGGCCGATGGCGGCGAGCAGCCGCAGGCCCAGGCGGCCCGTTCGCTGCTCGGCGGCCGCGGCGGCGGCTGCCGTCTCCTCGCGCCCCAGCGCCGCCGCGACGACATCACGGACCTGCGGCACCGCGCCCAGGCAGCGCAGTTCGTTGAAGGCCGCCCGGGCCGCGATCAGTTCCGTCCGTGCGCCGGCCCGCGCGGCGGCGGCATCCGCGAGGTGCCGTCGGGTCCGGCGGGCGGTACGGATCGCCCACCAGCCGCCACCCGCGAACACGCCGAGCTCGGCCGCGCCGAGCACCGGGCTCGCCCGCAGCAGCAGCGCCTCCACCAGCACCGCGGTGACGGCGCAGCCGGCGAGTGGCGCGAGGACCTGGGCGGGCAGGCCGGCCACCGTCTCGACGTCGGCGGTCAGGCGGGTGAGCAGGGTGCCGTCGCGTTGGGCACGGAGCTCGCGCGCGCTCAGGTCACCCGCGCCCCTGACCAGCCGGCCGCGCAGGTTCACGGTCGTGGCGAGGACGACCCGGTGGCTGACCAGCCGTTCGAGGTAGCGCAGCGAGGTGCGCGCCAGGGCGAGGGCGCGGACCGTCCCCGACGGGTACATCCACGACCAGGTGGTGTTGGCCAGCAGCGTCACCAGCGCGCAGGTCGTCAGGAACCAGCCGGACAGGCCCAGCAGGGCGGCCGCGCTCAGTTCCGCTGTCGCGGCCAGCGCGATGCCGACGGCCAGGTCGCGGCGGGGCATGGAGTGGCGCAGCAGTCGCCAGGCGTTCATCGCGGCCTTCCCCGGTCCAGACGGATCGTCCGGTCCGCGAGTGGGAGCAGTGCGGGGCTGTGGGTGGCGAGCAGCACGCTGCGGCCTCGCGTCAGTGCGCGCAGGGCCGCCACCACCCGTGCCTCCGCCACCGGGTCGAGGTGGGCCGTGGGCTCGTCCAGGCAGAGCAGCGGCGCGTCCCGCAGCAGGGCCCGCACCAGGGAGAGTTGCTGGGACTGGCCGGAGGAGAGCCCGCTCCCCCGCTCGCCGAGCGGCGTGTCGAGCCCGCCGGGCAGGTCGGCGAGCAGGTCGCCGAAGCCGAGCGTGTGGAAGGCGGCGGCGAGTTCCGCGTCGTCGGCGCCGGGCCGGGCGAGGAGCAGGTTGTCACGGACGGTGCCGGGCAGCAGGTGCGCGGGCTGGCCGACCCAGGCGACCGCGGCGGGTGACGGCGGCCGAGGGGCGCCGTCCCGTTCGTGGGTGACGGTTCCGGCGGTGGGTTCGGCCAGTCCCGCGGCGACGGCGAGCAGGGTCGACTTGCCCGCGCCGCTGGGCCCGGTGACGGCGAGGAAGGAACCGGGGGCGAGGTCGAGGCTCACGTCGTCCAACGCCGGTTCCTCCTGCCCTTGGTGACGGACCGTCACTCGTTCCAGGCGTACGCCGACCGCACCGTCGCCGCGCCGGTCCGGCGCGGGCCGGTCCGGCAACTCGGCTCCACCGCCGGGGCCGCCGAGCACCCCGTCGATCAGTTCCGCCGCCGCGCGGGCCTCGGCACGGGCGTGGTAGCCGCGGGCCAGGTCGCGCGCGGGGGCGAAGTAGACGGGGGTGAGCACCAGCACGAAGAGCGCTGTCGCCAAACTCATATGGCCTGGCACCAGCGGAAGTTGGAGGTAGTCGAGGAGCACCAGACCGCAGTAGGTCGCCACCACGGCGAGGGTGCCGGTGATCAGCAGCTCGACCCAGGCGGTGGCGAGGAAGGCGACCCTCAGCACCGTCTGGGTGCGGTGGGCCAGTTCCTCGTCGTCCTCACGCAGGGCGACCGCGGCGGCCTCCCGGGCACCCAGTCCGATCAGGGTGGGCAGGCCGCGCAGTTGGTCGAGCAGGCGTGCGCCGTGCCGGCGAACCGCCGTCAGCTGCGCGTGGACGGCGGCCTGGGTGCCGAGGCCGATGACCTTGAGGTTGGCGGGCAGCAGCGGGGTCGCGGCGAGCAGGATCAGCGCCACGAACCAGCTGCGGACCGCGATGGCGGCCAGGGTCAGGCCGCTGCCGAGCAGCATCGTGGTGCGGGCGGGGACGTACTCGGTGAGCCACTCGGTCAGCCGGGAGACCTCGCCGGTCAGCGACTCGGCGACGGCGGCCTCACCGAGTCCGGTACGGGCAGGGCCCTGCGCCGGCAGGGCCACGGCGAGCAGGCGCTCGCGCAGGGCCGCGCGCACCCTGCGGGCGCCGCGAGCGGCAGCCGCGTCGGCGGCGGCCACGAGCACGGACCGAAGCGCCAGACCGGCCAGGGCGAGCCCGACACCGGGCAGGACGCGTACCGGTGTGCGCCCGCCGTGCTGGCTGCCGAGCCCGCGCTGCGCGGCCCAGGCCAGGCCCGCCGCCCAGAGCACGAAGCCCAGCGGGGCCAGCCCGCGCAGCAGGCCGGCCCTCCGCAGGTCCCCGCGTCCGGGCTCGGCCCACGCGCGCAGCCGGTCCGACACTCCGCCGTCCCGACCCGTGGCGCGCTCGTCGCCGAGTTCGGTCAGCAGGGCGACCGAGGCACTCATGCGCCCACCTCTCCCCCGGCCTCCGGCCGGGGGGACCCCCACCGCTCGCTCACGTCCGCACCCCGGCGGGGTCCGCGTCGGTTCCCGCGTCGGCGGGGTCGAGATCGAAGACCCCGTCCCGCTGGTCCCGCCGGTCGCTGCGGAGCCAGGCGATCAGGGCCGCCGCCGAGAGGAGGGCGACGCCCACGGGGTCGATCCAGTCGGCGACGGCGGCGAAGACGTCCTGGGACACGGCCGCCAGGCCGACGCCCAGCACGGTGAGCAGCGCACGCCGAAGGGCGACCACGAAGCCGCCCGGCTCGGGCCGGACGTGGCGGGATCCTCGCGCCCGCACGCGCAGCGGGCCGAGCGGCGCCTCGGGAGCC
This sequence comes from Streptomyces sp. FH025, assembly GCF_017427025.1. GTDB lineage: Bacteria > Actinomycetota > Actinomycetes > Streptomycetales > Streptomycetaceae > Kitasatospora. The sequence goes on along the minus strand of NZ_JAFLNG010000141.1, from coordinate 9,827 downwards.
TGCGTGAACTTGCCGCGGAAGGCCCACCAGGCGTACGCGTTGTAGGCGAACACCACCGGCATGCACAGCCCCACGCCGACCACGAGGAAGGTCTGGGAGCTCGGCGGGCTGGACGCCTGGTGGAGCGTCAGCGACGGCGGCACGATCACCGGGGCCGTCGCGGCCACCAGCGCCAGCAGACCGAAGACCTGGGCCGCGACCACACCGGCGAAGGGCCGCCAGTCCGGCCGCCGCCCGAAGCCGTGCCAGGCCACCGCACCGGCGGCCACCGCACCGGCGACCGCGATCCAGTACAGCGCCGCGCGCACGGGCTCGTCGAACCGGAACGTCTCCGGATCGGCGACCTCCAGGCCGAAGCCGAGGATCAGCGCGGCCACGGTCGTACCCACCAGCAGCGGGCGACCGGCCCGGCCCGCGCGCTCGCGGACGGCGCCTTCGGTCTTGTCCTGCAGCCAGGCGGCGCCGGCCAGCAGGTAGAGGACCACCAGGCCGAGCGCGCACAGCACGCTGTAGGGGGTGAGCCAGTCGAAGGCGCCGCCGCTGAACGACCCGTCGTGCTGCCGCAGACCGGAGAGCACGCCGCCGAGCACCAGGCCCTGGCAGAGGGTCGCGGCAAGCGAGGACGCGCCGAACAGCAGGGCCCAGCCCCGCCGGTAGCCGGCGGAGGCGCTCTGGAACTCCAGTCCCATGCCGCGCAGGATGATCGAGAGCAGCATGCCGGTCAGCGGCAGGTAGACCCCCGGTAGCACGGTCGCCGAGACGCCGGGCAGCCCGGCCCACAGGGCGACGCCGGCCAGCACGAGCCAGCTCTCGTTGGCGTCCCAGGCGGTGGCGATCAGCTCGCCGTACTCCCGCCGCTTCTCCCCCTTGGCGAACAGGCTGAGCATGCCGACGCCCAGGTCGTAGCCGTCCAGGACGACGTACATGCCGAGCGAGAGCAGGACGAGGGCATAGGTGGCGTACTCAAGCAACGGGGGCCTCCGTTCCGAGGGCGGGCTCCGAAGCGGTGTCCGCGGGCGCCTCGGGGCCGGCCTTGACCGTACGGACGATGTAGCGGACCCAGATGACCAGCAGGGCCGCGTAGAGGAGCACGAAGGCGGTCAGGCTGGTAGCGGCCTGGGCGGTGGTCAGGTGCGACAGCGCGTCGGAGGTGCGCAGCTTGCCGTAGACCACCCAGGGCTGCCGCCCGGTCTCGGCGGTGATCCAGCCGCCGGTGATGGCGATGACGCCGGCCGGTGTCATCCAGACCATCCAGCGCAGGAAGCGGCGGGAGTCGAACAGACGTCGGCGCAGGCGCAGCACCAGCCCCGCGAGGGCGGTGGCGAACATGGCCAGGGCGGCGAAGTACATGGCGCGGAAGCCGTAGAAGACGCTCCACATGTTGGGCCGCTGGTCGGGTGGGGTCTCCAGCAGGCCGGGCACGGCGGCCTCCCCGGTGAGGTCGTGGCCGATCACCGCGCCCAGGTGCGGGACCGTGATGCGCAGATCGTTCTCGCCCTGGCCGGTGTCGGGGACGACGACCAGGTTGTATCCGTTGTTGTCGGTCCGCCAGTTCCCTTCGAGTGCCTGGAGCTTCGCGGGCTGGTGCTGGGCCATGAAGACGGCGGTGGCGTCGCCGACGTAGAACTGGATCGGCATCAGGACGGCGAGCACGCCGAGGGCGATGGACAGGCAGCGGCGGGCGAACGGCTGCGCGGCCCGGCGCCGCTTGACCAGGTACCAGGCGGAGATGCCGCCGACGAACCAGCTCGCGCTGATCAGCACGGCCAGGAGCATGTGCGGGAAGCGGTAAGTGAAGGCCGGGTTGAGCAGGATCTCGATCCAGTCGGCCGGGTGGAACTGGCCGGCCGTCTCGGTGTAGCCGGCCGGGTCCTGCATCCAGCTGTTGGCGGACAGGATCCAGGTGGTGGACAGCAGGGTGCCGAAGGCCACCATCCAGGAGGCGAAGGCCATGGTGCGCGGTTTGACCCGGCCTTCGCCGTAGAGCATGACGCCGATGAAGCCGGCTTCCAGGAAGAAGGCCGTGATGACCTCCATGCCGATGGTGACCCCGATGACGGGTCCGACCGCGTGGGCGAAGACACCCCAGTTGAGACCGAACTCGAAGGTCATCACGGTGCCCGCGACGACGCCGAGGCCGAAACCGACCGCGAAGATCTTCTTCCAGAAGCGGAAGATCTGCTGGTAGAGCGGGTTGCCCGTGCGTACGTACGCGGTCTGCACGACGGCGAGCAGCACGGAGAGGCCGACCGTGAGGGCCGGGAAGGACATGTGGAAGATCGCCGTGATGGCGAACTGCCACCGGGACAGTTCTATGGCGGCCGGTGGGGCCATGAGGTCTCCGGAAGGTACGCGGGACGGGCGGGTGCGGCGGTCAGGGGTACGGGCAGGCCGGCCGCGAACTCCCTGCGAGGCGGCCCGCCGGGGCCGCCTCGGCGAGCCTAGGCAGTCGACGGTGCTCGAAGTGCCTCGCAGCGCACAGCTGTTCGCCCTTCAGCGCACGACGCGGGATTCCGTGGAGGCAGTCCGGCCGGGTGGGCCCGCTCCCTGGGCGCCCGGTTCCGTCCTCACAGGGCGCGGAAACGACGAGCCGGTGGCATGCGCGACCCTCACGGCTTGTCACGGACGCGGGTCGAGCGCCGGGGCGCGGAGGCCGTACCGGACATCACCCGGACCCGCAGCCGCCGAGTGTCCGTCAGGGTGGTCCCGGCGCGCGCCGGGGTGAACGGCGTCCCGCTTGGACGCGGCGAGTCGATTATCTGATTTTCACCGGACACACTGCGCTCTATGCGATCACCCTGCGTAGTGGAGGTTGTGTCGCGGGTGACCCCCAATGGCCTCCCGCCTGTGTTTTCGCCGCCGTCTGCCGCACCGAGCGGCACGGATCGTTGAACTGAAAGGAATCACCATGAGGCGTTGTCCACCCGTCGGCGCCGCCGGCGGACGCGGGCGAAGACACCGCAGGCCACACGGGGCCACCGGCCGTCTCGCCCGAACGGCGATCACCTCCCTCGTCGCACTGGCCGCGACCGTCGGCTCCCTCACCGGGCCCGCCGTCGCCCACGCCGCGGACCGCGCCGCGCTCAGCCACGCCGCCACCCGTCCCGCCGTCCGCTCCGCCGTCCCGACGGACCGTCACGACGTCCGGCAGCAGCCCGTGACCCTGACGAAGACCGGCACCGACATCGCCACCGGCAGCACGACCCAGACCACCCAGGGCGACACCGTCCGCTGGGTGGTCTCCGCGACCAACCCGGACGGCGCCCCGGTCAACACCACGATCACCGACGCCATCCAGGGCGGCCCGGGCAGCACCCCGCAGACCCAGACCTACGTTCCCGGCTCGCTCCAGGCACCTCCCGGCTTCAGCAGGCAGTGGTCCACCGACGGCGGCGCGACCTTCTCCGGAGCCGACCAGGGCACCGCCACCAACGTCGTCCAGGCGACCAACCCCAACCTCTCGTCGCCGGCGACCGGCCAGGTGGTGACGATCCCGCCACCGTTCACCCCGGTCGACACCGCCACCGGCGGCGACGGCTTCACCCCCATCCTCTACACCGCCACGATCAACGGCGTCTCCACGCCCGAGATCTGGAACATCTACCACCACGGCTTCTCCAACACGGCCGCCGTGGTCTGCACCGACCTGCTCACCAACGGCCCCTGCCCGACTCCGAGCGGTGCCCCCGCCACCTGGCCCCAGCCCCTGAACTCCTCCGTGGCCGACACGACCACCGGCAACCTCGGCAGCACCCGCACACCGACCTACGTGCAGATCGGTTCCAGGCTGTACTACGCCGCGCTCGACCGGGACCAGCTCGCGCTGATCGGCGTCGGCTGCATCGACCTCCAGGCCCAGGCCAGCTGCGGCTTCACCCCCCTCCAGACCGGCACCGGCCTGGTCATCGGAGGTCTGGTCCAGGCGCCGAACGGCCTCGTCTACGCGGTCTCCGGCACCGGCGAGATCCTCTGCTACGACCCCGTCGACAACTCCTCCTGCGGCACCTTCAACATCGGCCTGCCGCCCAACGAGGGGCAGGATGCCTTCAGCGGCGACTACGCCGGCATCATGAGGGTCATCAACGGCAAGGTCTACGTCACCGACAACCAACTGGCCCCGCTGCCCACGGTGATGTCCTGCTTCGACCCGTCGACGAACGCCGCGTGCACCGGCTGGGCCACCCCCAAGACCATCGTCACCCCGACCGGTACCGAGCCCGCCCGAGCCGACAACGTCTTCGAGATGTACAACTCGGCCGGCACCGTCACCGGCGTCTGCACGGTGGTCGGCGGCTTCGAGGGGGCGGTCACCCCGCCGGTCGGCACCGTCGTCTGCTTCGACTTCGCCGGCAACCCCATCACCGCTCCCCCCGGGCTCCAGACCCTGGTCAGCACCAACGTCAGCATCGGTGAAGCCAACTTCCAGGTGCCTCTGACCATCACCGCCCCCAACGGGCACCTGGAGACCGAGTTCCCGTTCTGGATCTACCGGGGCATCACCCCGACCCTCAACAGCTCCGAGTTCTGCTACGACTGGAACATCCAGGGCCCCTGCACCCAGTACGGCACCAACGGTGTCGTCAACGGCCCGCCCAACGTCAACGGCGGCGACACCAGACCGTACGGCTTCGCCTACGACGGCCAGTGCAAGTACAGCCTCGGCGACACCGGCTACCTGTTCTCGCTCGACCCGATCACCGGCGCCTCGCCCTGCCTGAAGACCAAGGCCCAGGGCACCCTCAACCCCGCCGCGTACTACTGCGACGGCGCCACCGGACACGTGAAGTCGTACGGAACGGTCAGCCTCATCGGCATCGACCCGACGACCGTCAACTTCGCCCAGTCCTCCGTGACCGTGCTCGCGGCCGACGGCACCACCATCGGCACCTTCCCGTTCGACCCCACCACGGGAACGGCGGACATCTCGTCCGTACCGACGAGTGACTCACCGATCCAGGTGATCGCCAACCTCACCCTGATCAACGAGTCGTCCTTCCCTCCCGGCAGCCACCCGCAGATGCAGGTGACCTTCGTCGGCGACGCGCCGCAGATCTGCTTCGAGACCAAGGTGTCGACCGACTGCTCGGTCACCTCCGTCTCCAACCAGGCGTCCGCCGTCACCAACGGCCAGGCACCCGTCACCTCCAACACCGTCACCCTCCAGGTGCTCCCTGGCGCTGCCTGCGCGCCGCAGCTGGAGATCCAGAAGGAGGTCTGCACCTCCGCCAACGCGGGTGACTGCGGGCCCGGCGGCGCCGGACCATGGGCGAAGACGACAACGCTCCCGCCCGGCGGGACCGCCTACTGGCGGATCACGGTCACCAACAGCGGCCCGGTCAACATCACCGGCATCACGCTGAACGACACGGTCACACCGTCGTGTGCGACAGCGGCCGGAACGTTCGACCTCGCGGCGGGTGCGTCGCACCAGGTGTTCTGCAACCTGCCGAACGTCACGCAGTCCACCACCAACACGGTGACGGCCACCTTCCCCGGCCCCGGCGGCACACCGATCACCACGCCTCCGTCCGAGGCGACCGCTGACGTTCCGTCGCTGGCCATCGACAAGGAGGTCTGCACCTCCTCCAACGCCGCCGACTGTGGCGAGGGCGGTGTGGGCCCGTGGGCCAAGACCACCACCGTCGCACCGGGCGCGACCGCTTACTGGCGGATCACCGTCACCAACAACGGCCCCACCAACATCACCGGCATCACCCTGAGCGACGCGATCACCCCCTCGTGCGTGACAGCCGCCGGAACCTTCGACCTCGCGGCGGGCGCCTCTCACCAGGTGTTCTGCAACCTGCCGAACGTCACCCAGTCCACCACCAACACCGTGACGGCGTCCTTCCCCGGCCCCGGCGGCACTCCCATCACCACACCCCCCTCCGAAGCGACCGCTGACGTTCCGTCGCTGGCCATCGACAAGGAGGTCTGCACCAGCGCCAACGCCGCCGACTGCGGCACCGGCGGCGTCGGCCCCTGGGCCAAGACCACCACCGTCGCACCCGGCGGAACCGCTTACTGGCGGATCACCGTCACCAACAACGGCCCCACCAACATCACCGGCATCACCCTGAGCGACGCGATCACCCCCTCGTGCGTGACAGCCGCCGGAACCTTCAACCTCGCGGCGGGCGCCTCGACGCAGATCTTCTGCAACCTGCCCGACGTGACGCAGTCCACCACCAACACCGTGACGGCCTCCTTCCCGGGGCCCGGTGGCACGCCGATCACCACACCCCCGTCCGAGGCCAGCGTCGATGTCCCGTCACTGGCCATCGACAAGGAGGTCTGCACCTCGGCGAACGCCGCCGACTGCGGTGAGGGCGGCGTGGGTCCGTGGGCCAAGACCACCACCGTCCCATCCGGCAGCACCGCCTACTGGCGCATCACCGTCACCAACAACGGCCCGGTCAACATCACCGGCATCACCCTCACCGACGCCGTGTCGCCGTCGTGCGTGACGGCCGCCGGAACGTTCGACCTCGCCGCAGGCGCCTCGCACCAGGTGTTCTGCAACCTGCCGAACGTCACCCAGTCGACGACGAACACCGTCACGGCGTCCTTCCCGGGCCCTGGTGGCACACCGATCACCACGCCGCCCTCGGAGGCGAGTGTCGACGTCCCGTCGCTGATCATCAACAAGGAGGTCTGCACCAGCAGCAACGCCGCCGACTGCGGCGCGGGTGGCGTCGGCCCGTGGGCGAAGTCGACCACGGTGGCACCGAACGGGACCGCTTACTGGCGCATCACCGTCACCAACAACGGCCCGGTCAACATCACCGGCATCACCCTCACCGACGCCGTCACACCGTCCTGCGTCACGGCAGCCGGAACCTTCAACCTCGCAGCCGGCGCATCGACACAGATCTTCTGCAACCTGCCCGGCGTCACGCAGTCGACGACGAACACCGTCACCGCGTCCTTCCCGGGCCCCGGCGGCACCCCCATCACCACACCCCCGTCCGAAGCCACCGTGGAGGTCAGCGGCACCGTCCCGTCGCTTGAGGTCAACAAGGAGGTCTGCCTGTCCAACAAGGCCAGCGACTGCGGTCCCGGCGGGTCCGGACCGTGGGGCAAGGACGTGATCCTGCACAAGGGCGAGGACGAGGAACACTGCTTCCCGGACAAGTGCCAGGCTTTCTGGCGGATCACGGTGACCAACACCGGTCCGGTCGACATCACCGGGATCACCCTGACCGACTCCGTGGAGCCGTCGTGCGAGACGGCGGCCGGTACGTTCAACCTGGCAGGGGGGCAGTCGACGACGTTCTTCTGCTCCAGCCTGATCAGCGAGGACACCACCAACACGGTCTTCGCCTCCTTCGTGCCGCCGAACTCCCCGCCCGGGACCCCGCCGGTGAGCACTGCGCCGTCCTCCGCGACCGCCCACTGCAGGCCGCCGTGCGAGGAGAAGTGCCATGAGCACAAGCCCTGGCCCGGGAACGGCCATGGCGGCGGTGGAGACGACCACCCGCAGACCGGACAGCAGCACGACCCCGCTGGTTGGCTGTCGCCCCAGACCGCTGCCTCGGTGCTGCCGTACGCCGGCGTCGACACCAGGTTCACCGGCCTCGGTGCGCTGCTCGGTCTCCTGGGTCTGTGACGAACGACATGAGTCCCGCTCAAGGTTAAGGAGCAGCTGCTGAAGGACGTGACCGTTCCGGCCGAGGCTGTGGAGGCCGTGCGGTAAGCCGAGTTACAGCCCGACGCCCGGTTGGCCAACTGTTCGAACAGTCGGCCAACCGGGCGCGTGCGATGGGGCCGCGACTCAGCGGCGGCTGAAGATCCGCTTCACCAGGTAGACGATGCCGAAGATCAGCAGGATGACGAAGAGGATGATCAGGATCACCACGACCAGTAGGAACTTGCCGAGCTTGGCGAAGAAGCCCGACTTCTTCTTCCCGTCCTTGGCCGCGAGGTGCTGCGCCGAGCCGTCCTCGGTCGCGACACTCCGGTGGACGGTCCCGGCGCCCCCTGCCTGCGACCCGGCGGCCGGGATGGCGGCGGACGCCGCGACGGTCCGGGGTGCGGCCACCGCCGTCGCGCTCGACGCCACGGCGCCGAGGCCGATGGCGGCCAGCACTGCCACCAGGGCGCCGGCTATCGAACGTGCGATCCGGTGAGTCATCCTGCTCCTCGTCGAGGTCCGGAGCAGCGAAGACGAGTTCCGGCCGGGCCGCCTCTCGCGGCCTGACCAGGAATCCTCTCATCTACGCTTAGTATGCTCCTCTGAAGTTTTACAGCGGTGTAAAAGTTTAGCGACGGGACTGCGCGGACCGTGTCCGCCCCCGGAGCCACGCGAGCCCACCGCTCCGTCGAGGGTTCCGTGGCAACTGTGGAGGATGACGACGTGTCGGGTCGCAAGGGTTCCCCCGAAGCCGAGAATTCGCGGCGCCGAGCGAGCGGACGGCGAGCAGCGGGCCGCAGAACCGCCACGGAACCGGACATATCCGACACCCGGCGGACCAGCCGGGCCAAGCCGAAGCGCAAGCGCAGCACCAAGGAGAAGGTCCTCTGGGCGACCGCCGGCTGCACCTCCCTCCTGGTGCTCGCCGGCGCAGGCGTCTACTACCGCCTGAACAGCAACATCACCACGTTCGACCGCGACGCGCTCAGCAAGGAACGCCCGGAGGCCGCCGCCCCGGACGCCCAGGGCCGCACCCCCGTCAACGTCCTGATGATCGGCTCGGACAGCCGCGGCAACGGCAACAGCGACCTCGGCGGCGGCGGGGACGACGGCGCCCGCTCGGACACCGCGATCCTGCTGCACGTCTACGCCGACCACAAGCACGCCGTCGGCATATCGATACCCCGCGACTCCCTGGTCGACATCCCGCCGTGCAAGCTCCCCGACGGCAAGTGGACCAAGGAGCAGCACAACGTGATGTTCAACAGTGCCTTCTCGGTGGGCAACACCGACCAGGGCAACCCGGCCTGCACCCAGAACGCCGTCGAGAAGCTCACCAACCTGCGCGTCGACCACACCATCGTGGTGGACTTCGGCGGCTTCGCCTCGATGACCAAGGCCGTCGGCGGCGTCGACGTCTGCCTGCCGAACGACGTCTACGAGGGTGACCTCGACCCCAACCTGGGCCACAAGGGCAAGCTGATCTTCCCCAAGGGGAAGCAGAAGGTCGAGGGGCAGTCCGCGCTCGACTTCGTCCGGGTCCGCCACGGCATCGGCGACGGTTCCGACATCGGCCGCACCAAGCGCCAGCAGGCCTTCCTCTCCTCCCTCATCAAGGAGGTCAAGTCGCGCGGCATGGACCCGACGACCCTGCTGCCGCTCGCCGACGCCGCGACCAAGTCGCTGACCGTCGACCCGGACCTCGGCTCGGCCGCCAAGCTGATGTCCTTCGCCATGTCCGTCAAGGACGTGGACCTGCACGACATCAAGTTCATCACCGCGCCCTGGCGCTACGAGGGCCCGCGGGTCGCGCTCGTCCACCCCGACGTGGACCAGCTCTGGGCCGCCCTCAAGGCCGACCGCACCATCGACGGCCAGGACGCCAGCGGTCAGGCCCCGGCCGCCGCCGACACCGCCGCCCCCACCGGCCAGCCGACCGCCGAGACGGCCCCCTCCCCCACGGCGGAGGCCGCCAACCCCGCGAACGCCGAGATCCACGTCGCCGTGTTCAACAGCACCGGCGAGACCGGCCTGGGCGGCAAGGCCGCCGAGGCCGTCAAGGGCGCCGGCTTCACCGTCGGCACCGTCGGCAACGCGACCGGCAAGGCCCGCAGCACCACCGTGGTCGAGTACGGCGCGGGCGAGCGCACCGCCGCCGAGGCGGTCGCCAAGCTGTTCCCGGGCGCGACCGTCC
>NZ_JAFLNG010000140.1 GCF_017427025.1 Streptomyces sp. FH025 | reverse complement strand
CGTGCCGCATAGACTTCCGTGGTCCCTCGCAGAGCAGCAGCAACCGTAGGAGCACACCGATGTCCGAGGCACCCGAGACCGGCCCCGCCACCACCCGTCGCACCCTGCTCTGCGGCGCCGCGGCCGTCCTGGCCGCCGGCGGCACCGTGGCGGTCGCCGGCTGCGGCAGCTCCGCCTCCTCGGGCTCCAGCGCCGCCCCCAAGGGCCCGGTCGACCTCGGCCCGGCCTCGGCGATCCCGGAGGGCGGCGGCAAGGTCTTCCGCGAGCAGAAGATCGTGGTGACCCAGCCGACCGCCGGCGAGTACAAGGCCTTCAGCGCCAAGTGCACCCACGCCGGCTGCGTCGTGGACCAGGTGAAGAAGGAGCAGATCCAGTGCCCCTGTCACGGCAGCCGGTTCGCCATCGCCGACGGCGCCGTGCAGGAGGGCCCGGCCTCCAGCCCGCTGCCCGCCTACACCGTCACCGTCGAGGGCGGGAACCTCAAGGTCACCCCGAGCTGAAGCAGTTGAGCCCCTCCCGGTTGATCTCCGCCCCGCGGCCCCGACCGCACTGGGTACGGTGGACCCATGGCTGACCCGAGCACCTACCGCCCGGCCCCGGGCGCGATCCCGACCTCCCCGGGCGTCTACAAGTTCCGTGACGCCCACGGCCGGGTCATCTACGTCGGCAAGGCCAAGAGCCTTCGGCCGCGCCTGTCGTCCTACTTCCAGGACCTGGCCGGCCTGCACCCGCGCACCGCGACCATGGTCACCACCGCCGCCTCGGTGGAGTGGACCGTGGTCGCCACCGAGGTCGAGGCGCTCCAGCTGGAGTACTCCTGGATCAAGGAGTTCGACCCCCGGTTCAACGTCAAGTACCGCGACGACAAGAGCTATCCGGAACTCGCCGTCACCCTCAACGAGGAGTACCCGAGGGTCCAGGTGATGCGCGGGGCGCACAAGAAGGGCGTGCGCTACTTCGGCCCGTACGGGCACGCCTGGGCGATCCGCGAGACCGTCGACCTGCTGCTGCGCGTCTTCCCCGTCCGCACCTGCTCCAACGGCGTGTTCAAGCGCGCCCGGCAGGTCGGCCGGCCCTGCCTGCTCGGCTACATCGGCAAGTGCGCCGCGCCCTGCGTCGGCAAGGTCTCGGCGGACGAACACCGGGCGCTCGCCGAGGACTTCTGCGACTTCATGGCCGGGCGCACCGGCAACTACCTGCGCCGCCTGGAACAGCAGATGCAGGAGGCGGCCGAGGAGATGGAGTACGAGAAGGCGGCCCGGCTGCGGGACGACATCGGCGCCCTCAAGCGCGCGATGGAGAAGAACGCCATCGTGCTCGCCGACGCCACCGACGCCGACCTGCTGGCCGTCGCCGAGGACGAACTCGAGGCCGCCGTCCAGATCTTCCACGTCCGCGGCGGCCGGGTGCGCGGCCAGCGCGGTTGGGTCACCGACAAGGTCGAGGACGTCGACACCGCCGGCCTGGTCGAGCACGCCCTCCAGCAGCTCTACGGCGGCGCCTCCCCGGACGAGCGCAACGAGTCCGTCCCGCGCGAGGTGCTGGTGCCCGCCCTGCCCGAGCCGGTCGCCCCGATACGGGAGTGGCTCAGCGGCCTGCGCGGCAGCCAGGTCGACCTGCGCATCCCGCAGCGCGGAGACAAGAAGGACCTGATGGCCACCGTGCAGCGCAACGCCCAGCAGGCGCTCGCACTGCACAAGACCAAGCGCGCCTCCGACCTCACCACCCGCAGCCGCGCCCTCCAGGAGATCGCCGACGCGCTGGAGCTGGACTCCGTCCCGCTGCGCATCGAGTGCTACGACATCTCCCACCTCCAGGGCGAGGACGTGGTCGCCTCCATGGTCGTCTTCGAGGACGGCCTGGCCCGCAAGAGCGAGTACCGGCGCTTCCAGATCAAGGGCTTCGAGGGCCAGGACGACGTCCGCTCGATGCACGAGGTGATCGGCCGCCGCTTCCGCCGCTACCTCCAGGAGCGCGAGCAGACCGGCGAGTGGGCCGTCCCCGAGGAGGACGAGGCGCCCGGCGGCGCCCGCGACGAGGAGGGCCGCCCCCGGCGCTTCGCCTACCCGCCGCAACTGCTGGTGGTCGACGGCGGCCAGCCGCAGGTCGCCGCCGCCAAGCGCGCCCTGGACGAGCTCGGCATCGACGACGTCGCGCTGTGCGGCCTGGCCAAGCGCCTGGAGGAGGTCTGGCTGCCCGGCGAGGACGACCCGGTGGTGCTGCCCCGCTCCAGCGAGGGCCTCTACCTGCTCCAGCGGGTCCGCGACGAGGCGCACCGCTTCGCGATCAGCTATCAGCGCAACAAGCGTTCCAAGCGACTCACCGCCGGGGAACTGGACTCCGTCCCGGGCCTCGGCGAGACTCGCCGCCGGGCGCTGCTCAAGCACTTCGGCTCGCTGAAGAGGCTCCGGGCCGCCACCGTGGACGAGCTCTGCGCGGTACCCGGCATCGGACGCCGTACGGCGGAGACTGTTGCGGCGGCGTTGTCGTCCCGTACACCCGCCGCACCCGCAGTCAACACCGCGACCGGCGAGATCATCGAGGACGGGCCTGACCAGGCCGCCGAGCCGGTGGCAGCAGCACCCCAGACCGCACCATCCCAGGAGACGCCATGACGGCCGACGCCGCCCGTCGGTCGGCGCGCCCCGACCCCGCCGGCCCGTCCGGCCCGGGGAAGGGCGGCCGTGCCGTGCGCGTTCTCCCCAGCAGAAAGACCGAGAGCGGGGAACCGAAGTGACCGTGTCAGACGTGGCCGAGAACGCACCGGAGCTGGTGATCATCTCCGGCATGTCCGGAGCCGGCCGCTCCACCGCAGCGAAGTGCCTGGAGGACCTGGGCTGGTTCGTGGTGGACAACCTGCCGCCGGCCCTGATCCCGACCATGGTCGACCTGGGCGCCCGGTCCCAGGGCAACGTCGCCCGGATCGGCGTGGTCGTGGACGTCCGCGGCCGCCAGTTCTTCGACGACCTGCTGACCTCGCTGGACGAGCTGGAGAAGCGCGGCGTCCGCCTCCGGGTGGTCTTCCTGGACTCCTCCGACGAGGCACTGGTGCGCCGCTTCGAGAGCGTGCGCCGCCCGCACCCGCTGCAGGCCGACGGCCGGATCGTGGACGGCATCGCCCGGGAGCGCGACCTGCTGCGCGACCTGCGCGGCGAGGCCGACCTGGTGATCGACACCTCCAACCTCAACGTGCACCAGCTGCGCGCCAAGCTGGACGCCCAGTTCGCCGACCACGACGAGCCCGAGCTGCGCGCCACCGTGATGTCCTTCGGCTTCAAGTACGGCCTGCCGGTCGACGCCGACCTCGTGGTGGACTGCCGTTTCCTGCCCAACCCGCACTGGGTGCCCGAACTGCGCGCCCGCACCGGCACCGACGCGGACGTCGCCGACTACGTGTTCCAGCAGCCCGGCGCCAACGAGTTCCTGGACGGCTACGCGCAGCTGCTGCGCATCGTCACCGAGGGGTACCGCCGCGAGGGGAAGCGCTACATGACGCTTGCCGTAGGCTGCACCGGTGGCAAGCACCGCAGCGTCGCCATGTCCGAGCGTCTGACCAAGCGTCTCATCGCCGACGGAGTCGAGACGGTGCTCGTCCACCGTGACATGGGTCGGGAGTAACCGCCGCCTCCCCTGCCGGGCCGCCGGCGGAGCCGGTGGCGGGCCGAGGAACGCGAGGTGAGTGTTGGCGGGATACGTGCCCGGGCGGCAGCCGCAGAGCAGAACCGGTGACCGGGCGGGCAGCCCGGCGCCGGGGCGTCCGCGCAGCAGTCCCGCCCGGGCCAATCCGGCCCCCCGGATCACCGCGCTCGGTGGCGGCCAGGGCCTGTCCGCTTCGCTGTCCGCGCTGCGCCGGCTCACCAGCGACCTCACCGCGGTGGTCACCGTCGCCGACGACGGCGGCTCCAGCGGACGGCTGCGCGAGGAACTGGGCGTGCTGCCCCCGGGCGACCTGCGCAAGGCGCTGGCCGCGCTGTGCGGGGACGACGACTGGGGCCGCACCTGGTCCGAGGTGATCCAGCAGCGCTTCACCGGCAACGGCGAGCTGGGCGGCCACGCGGTCGGCAACCTGCTGATCGTCGCGCTGTGGGAGAAGCTCGGCGACCCGGTGGCGGCGCTGGAGTGGGTCGGCCGGCTGCTGAACGTCCAGGGCCGGGTGCTGCCGATGTCGGCCGTGCCGCTGGACATCGAGGCGACCGTGCGCGGACACGACCCGGCCCGCCCGGCCGAGGTCACGGCGGTCCGCGGCCAGGCCAGCGTCGCGGTCACCCCCGGCACCGTGCAGTCGATCCGGCTGCTCCCGGACGAGCCGCCGGCCGCCCCGGAAGCCGTCGCGGCCGTCCGGGAGGCGGACTGGGTGGTGCTCGGCCCCGGCTCCTGGTTCACCAGCGTGCTGCCGCACCTGCTGGTGCCCGAGCTGGCCAAGGCGCTGGTGGAGACCCGCGCCCGCCGCCTGCTCACCCTGAACCTGGCCCCGCAGCCCGGCGAGACCGAGGGCTTCACCCCGCAGCGCCACCTGGAGGTCATCGCCGACCACGCTCCGGAGCTCGAAGTGGATGCGATCCTGGTGGACGAGCGCGCCGTCACCGGTGGCGCTTTCGGCCAGGCGGACCTGGCCGGTTTGGAGAAGGCCGCCGAACGGATGGGTGCCGCTCTGGTGCTCGGCACGGTGGCCCGTGCCGACGGCACCCCGCGACACGACCCGGAGCTCTTGGCGGCCGCGTACGACCGGATTTTCCGGACACATGGAAGGATCGGGCCATGGCGATGACTCCAGCGGTGAAGGACGAGATCAGCCGGCTCCCGGTCACCCGGGCCTGCTGTCGCAAGGCCGAGGTGTCGGCGATCCTGCGGTTCGCGGGCGGACTGCACATCGTGAGCGGTCGCATCGTGATCGAGGCGGAGCTGGACACCGGGGCGGCGGCGCGGCGGCTGCGCAAGGACCTCCTGGAGATCTTCGGGCACTCGTCCGACCTCGTGGTGATGGCCCCCGGCGGGCTGCGGCGCGGCAGCCGCTTCGTGGTCCGGGTGGTCAAGGACGGCGAACTGCTCGCCCGCCAGACCGGCCTCGTGGACGGCCGCGGGCGCCCGATCCGGGGTCTGCCCCCGGCGGTCGTCTCCGGAGCCACCTGTGACGCCGAGGCGGCGTGGCGCGGGGCCTTCCTGGCGCACGGCTCGCTCACCGAGCCGGGCCGCTCCTCCTCGCTGGAGATCACCTGCCCCGGCTCCGAGGCCGCCCTCGCCCTGGTCGGCGCGGCCCGTCGGCTCGGCATCCCGGCCAAGGCCCGCGAGGTGCGCGGGGTGGACCGGGTGGTGATCCGGGACGGCGACGCGATCGGCGCCCTGCTGACCCGCCTGGGCGCGCACGAGTCGGTGCTCGCCTGGGAGGAGCGCCGGATGCGGCGCGAGGTCCGGGCCACCGCCAACCGCCTGGCCAACTTCGACGACGCCAACCTGCGCCGCTCGGCCCGCGCCGCGGTGGCGGCCGGCGCCCGGGTGGCCCGGGCGCTGGAGATCCTCGGCGACGAGGTGCCCGAGCACCTGGCCGCGGCCGGCCAGCTGCGGATGCAGCACAAGCAGGCCTCGCTGGAGGAACTGGGCGCGCTCGCCGACCCGCCGCTGACCAAGGACGCGGTGGCCGGCCGGATCCGCCGCCTGCTGGCGATGGCCGACAAGCGCGCCGCCGAACTTGGCCTGCCGAGCACCGAGGCCAACCTGACCGACGAGATGGCGATGAACTGACGCTCACGCTCCGTGACTGACACGCGGCCGGTGTCCGGGTTCCCGGACACCGGCCGCCGCCGTTTCCGGACGGGTCCGACACACCCGAATTGGTAGAGACCACTGGCCCGGGACCAACTGCCCGCCGGGGCAGGGCCGGACGGCCTGAAATCGGGTTTGTGGCGCGCCACGCCCAGTCTCACGGAGCGGCGCGATGTGCCGTCCCAGGCCTGGGAGGGGTAGGGTCATAGGCGGTCGGGGACTTCCCAAATCTCACCCCCGTCGGCTTAGCTCCGGCGTACCTAACGAGGAGATCGGTTCGTGACGATCCGGGTAGGCATCAACGGATTCGGCCGCATCGGCCGCAACTTCTTCCGCGCGGTCAAGGCCCAGGGCGCGGACATCGAGATCGTCGGTGTCAACGACCTGACTGACACGAAGACCCTGGCTCACCTGCTCAAGTACGACACCACCCTGGGTACCTTCCCGGGCGAGGTCTCGCACACCGAGGACAGCATCACCGTCGACGGCCACACCTTCAAGGTGACCGCCGAGCGTGACCCCGCGAACCTGCCGTGGGCCGCCCTGGGCGCCGACATCGTCGTCGAGTCCACCGGCATCTTCACCAAGGCCGAGGCCGCGAAGAAGCACCTCGCCGCCGGCGCCAAGAAGGTCATCATCTCGGCGCCCGCCACCGACGAGGACGTCACCATCGTCCTGGGCGTCAACGAGGACAAGTACGACGCCGCCAAGCACGACATCATCTCCAACGCCTCCTGCACCACCAACTGCGTGGCGCCGATGGCCAAGGTGCTGCACGAGGCCTTCGGCATCGTCAAGGGTCTGATGACCACCGTCCACGCGTTCACCAACGACCAGGTGACGCTGGACTTCCCGCACAAGGACCTGCGCCGCGCCCGTGCCGCCTCGCAGAACATCATCCCGACCTCGACCGGTGCCGCCAAGGCGACCGCCCTGGTCCTGCCGGAGCTGAAGGGCAAGCTGGACGGCACCTCGCTGCGCGTCCCGGTCCCGACCGGCTCCATCACCGACCTGGTCGTCACCCTGGAGCGCGAGGTCACCAAGGACGAGGTCAACGCGGCCTTCCAGAAGGCCGCGCAGGAGGGCCCGCTCAAGGGCTTCCTGACCTACACCGAGGACCCGATCGTCTCCTCGGACATCGTCAACGACCCCTCCTCCTGCATCTTCGACTCGGCCCTCACCATGGTCCAGGGCAACCAGGTCAAGGTGCTCGGCTGGTACGACAACGAGTGGGGCTACTCGAACCGCCTCGTCAACCTGACCACCCTCGTCGGTGAGCAGCTCTGACCTCGCGGGAGCTGACGTGATGTAGGGGCGAGGGCCCGGACGGCGTACGGTGCCGACCGGGCCCTCGTTCCGCGCTCAAGGACTTCCCAGGCGGCGCCTGCGCCGTGCCGCCTCACTGCGCATCAACCATCTCCCCAGGAGACCGAAGAACCCGTGAAGACCATCGAAGACCTGGACGTCGCCGGCAAGCGCGTGTTCGTCCGCGCCGACCTGAACGTCCCGCTGTCGGGCGACCAGATCACCGACGACGGCCGGATCCGCGCCGTCGCCCCGACCATCGCCAAGCTCGTCGAGCGCGGCGCCAAGGTCGTCGTCGCCTCCCACCTCGGCCGCCCCAAGGGCGAGCCGGACCCGCAGTACTCCCTCGCGCCGGTGGCCGTCCGCCTCGGGGAGATCCTCGGCAGGCCGGTCACCTTCGCCACCGACACCGTGGGCGAGAGCGCCCGGGCCGCCGTGGCCGCGCTGGCCGACGGCGAGGTCGTGCTGCTGGAGAACCTGCGCTTCAACGCCGGCGAGACCAGCAAGGACGACGCCGAGCGCAAGGCCTTCGCCGAGCAGCTGGCCGCGCTGGCCGACCTGTACGTGGGCGACGGCTTCGGCGCCGTGCACCGCAAGCACGCCTCGGTCTACGACCTGCCCGGCCTGCTGCCGCACGCCGTCGGCGACCTGATCGCCACCGAGGTGTCGGTGCTGAAGCGCCTCACCGAGGACGTCGAGCGCCCGTACGTGGTCGTGCTCGGCGGCTCCAAGGTCTCCGACAAGGTCGGCGTGATCGACAACCTGCTCGGCAAGGCCGACCGCATCCTGATCGGCGGCGGCATGGCGTACACCTTCCTGTACGCGCTGGGCAACGAGGTCGGCATCTCGCTCCTGCAGAAGGACCAGGTCGACACCGTCCGGGAGTACCTGGAGCGGGCGAAGCAGAACGGCGTCGAGTTCGTGCTGCCGGTCGACGTCGCGGTCTCCGCGTCCTTCCCCGACACCAAGACCCACGCGCCGGTGGAGGACTTCGAGGTCGTCGACGCGGACAAGATCCCCGCCGACAAGGAGGGCCTGGACATCGGCCCGAAGACCCGTGAGCTCTTCGCCTCGAAGCTGGCCGACGCCAAGACGGTGTTCTGGAACGGCCCGGTGGGTGTCTTCGAGCACCCGACCTTCGCCGAGGGCACCAAGGCCGTCGCCCAGGCCCTGACCGACAGCGACGCGTTCACCGTGGTCGGTGGCGGCGACTCCGCCGCGGCCGTCCGCATCCTGGGCTTCGACGAGACGAAGTTCGGGCACATCTCGACCGGCGGTGGCGCGAGCCTCGAGTACCTGGAGGGCAAGACCCTCCCCGGTCTCGCCGCCCTGGAAGGCTGAAGGCAATGACTGAGCGTCTCCCGCTGATGGCGGGCAACTGGAAGATGAACCTCAACCACCTTGAGGCCATCCAGCACACCCAGAAGCTGGCCTTCGCGCTGGCCGACAAGGACTACGAGGCCGTCGAGGTCGCCGTCCTGGTGCCGTTCACCGACCTGCGCTCGGTGCAGACCCTGGTCGACGGCGACAAGCTGAAGATCAAGTACGGCTCGCAGGACATCTCGCGGCACGACTCCGGTGCCTACACCGGCGAGGTCTCCGGCCCGATGCTGGCCAAGCTCAAGTGCACCTACGCGGTGATCGGCCACTCGGAGCGCCGCCAGTACCACGGCGAGAACGAGGAGATCGTCAACGCCAAGGTCAAGGCCGCCTACCGGGCCGGGGTCACGCCGATCCTGTGCATCGGCGAGCCGCTGGAGATCCGCAAGGCCGGCACCCACGTCGAGTACACCCTGGCCCAGCTGGACGGCGCCCTGGCGGACGTCCCGGCCCACCAGGCCGAGTCGATCGTGGTCGCCTACGAGCCGGTCTGGGCGATCGGCACCGGCGAGGTGGCCACCCCGGAGGACGCGCAGGAGGTCTGCGCCGCCATCCGCGGGCGGATCGCCGAGCTGTACGACGCCGAGCTGGCCGGCAAGGTCCGCGTGCTGTACGGCGGTTCGGTCAAGTCGTCGAGCGTGGCCGGCCTGATGGCCAAGCCCGACATCGACGGCGGCCTGATCGGCGGTGCCTCGCTGGACGCCGACGAGTTCGTCAAGATCGTGCGCTACCGTGAGCAGGCAGTAGGCTAACGCCGCCGCAGCAACGTAGGCTTTGGGGCCGGACCGCCGTACGCGGCCCGGCCCCTTCGCCGAAGATACGAGAGAGTTGGTCCCGTCGTGGTTCTCGGGTTCTCGATTGCCCTGATCATCTTCAGTCTGCTGATGATCCTGCTGGTGCTGCTGCACAAGGGGAAGGGCGGCGGGCTGTCCGACATGTTCGGCGGTGGCGCCATGTCGACCGGTGGCGGTTCGGCGGTCGCCGAGCGCAACCTGGACCGCATCACCATCGTGGTCGGCGTCGCCTGGTTCGCCTGCATCATCGTGCTGAGCCTGGTCCTGAAGTACCAGAGCTGACACAGGCCTGACGCCCCGTCGCCCGAGCGCCTATCCTGGGACGGTCGGGCGCGGAGGCAGTGGTGGCGGATGCTTAACACCTGCTTACACTAGGACGACTTTCGCCACCGACGCGCACCGCGGCGGGTGGGCGCACCAGCACGCAGGGAGTCAGACCGTGGCAAGTGGCAACGCCATCCGTGGCAGCAGGGTCGGGGCCGGCCCGATGGGGGAGGCGGAGCGCGGCGAGTCCGCTCCGCGCAACCGGATCTCCTTCTGGTGCGCCAACAAGCACGAGACCCGGCCCAGCTTCGCCGCCGAAGCCGTCATCCCGGAGACCTGGGACTGCCCGCGCTGCGGCTTCCCGGCCGGGCAGGACGAGCACAACCCGCCGGCGCCCTCGCGCAACGAGCCGTACAAGACCCACCTCGCCTACGTCCGCGAGCGGCGCACCGACGCCGACGGCGAGGCGATCCTGGCCGAGGCGCTGGCCAAGCTGCGCGGCGAGATCTGAGCACTGAACCGGGAAGGGCGCCACCGTCATCGTGACGGTGGCGCCCTTCGGCGTTCACGGCTCCCGCGCCTACGCGGAGGCCGGCGGGTAGAGCTGCGGCGGGATCCGCTCCGCGGCGGCGCGGTCCAGCAGCCACAGGGTGCGGCTGCGGCCGTACGCGCCGGAGGCGGGCGCCTGGAGCTCGCCCGGGCCGGACAGGGCCAGCGCCACCGCGCCCGCCTTGTCCTCCCCGGCCGCCAGCAGCCAGACCTCGCGGGCCGCCCGGATCGCCGGGAGGGTGAGCGAGATCCGGGTCGGCGGGGGCTTGGGGGCCCCGCGCACGCCGACCACGGTCAGCTCGGTCTCCCGCACGCCCGGGTGCTCGGGGAAGAGCGAGGCGACGTGGGTGTCCGGGCCGACGCCGAGCAGCAGCACGTCGAAGACCGGGACACCGAGCCGGTCGCCCGGCCGGGCGGCCTTCGCCAGCTCCTCCGCGTAGCGGGCGGCGGCGGCCTCCACGTCCGAGCCGTCCACCCCGTCCGAGGCGGGCATCTCGTGCACCCGTTCCGGGTCGAGCGGGACGGCGTCCAGCAGCTCGGCGCGGGCCTGGACGGCGTTGCGGTCCGGGTCGGCGGCGGGCACGAAGCGCTCGTCGCCCCACCAGAGGTCCAGCCGGGCCCAGTCGACCGCGTCGCGCGCCGGGGAGGCGGCGATCGCGGCCAGCAGGGCGTTGCCGTTGCGACCGCCGGTGAGCACCACCGAGGCGGTGCCGCGGGTGGCCTGGGCGTCCACGATCCGGGTGATCAGCCGGGCCGCGGCCGCCTGGGCCATCAGCTCCTTGTCCCGGTGGACGACCAGCTGCGGGATCGCGTTGGTCATGCGCTCCCCTTGGCGGCGCGCTTGCCCGCGGTCTTCTTGGCCGGGGTCTTCTCGGCGCTGTCGGCGGTCACCCGGGCCGGGTTGGCCACGGCGGCCTCGGAGACGGCGGCCTCGGTGGCGGCGGCCTCGGTGGCGGCGGCCTCCGCGACGGCGTGGGCGACCCGCTCGGCCGCCGCCGTCTCGGCGTTGGCCGGTTCGCGCAGCCGCTCGACGGGCGTGCGCACGGCCGTCGCGTAGATGTCGTCCGGGTCCAGCCGGCGCAGCTCCTCGGCGATCAGCTCCGAGGTCTCGCGCCGCTTGAGCGCCACCTGGCGGTCCGGCGATCCGGGCATGGAGAGCGTGCCCATCAGGCCGTCCGGGCGGTCCAGGACGACGTCCCCGTCCTTGGTGCGCAGCCGCACCGCGGTGATGCCGGGGCCGCCGGTGACGACCCGCTCGACCGGCACGTGCAGCCGGTTGGTCAGCCACAGGCCGAGCAGTTCGACGCTGGGGTTGTAGGACTCGCCCTCGACCACGGCGGAGACGATGTGCGACGGCCGCTGGTCCAGCGCGGCGGCCAGCATCGAGCGCCAGCCGGTGATCCGGGTCCAGGCCAGGTCGGTGTCGCCCGGGGTGTAGCTCTCGGCCAGCTGGGAGAGCTGGCCGACCGGGGACTCGGCGGTGACCGCGTCGGTAATCCGGCGCTGGGCGAGCGCGCCCAGCGGGTCCTGCGCCGGGTGCAGCGGCGCGTTGTCCGGCCACCAGACGACGGTCGGGGCGTCCGGCAGCAGCAGCGGCAGGACCACCGACTGGGCGTGCGCGGCGAGTTCGCCGTGCATGCGCAGGATGACGGTCTCGCCGGAGCCGGCGTCCGAGCCGACCAGGATCTCGGCGTCCAGCCGGGTCTCGGCGCGGGCCCGGGGCGAGCGGCCGGCGCGCTTGATCACCGCGAGGGTGCGCATCGGGTGCTCGCGGGAGGCGTCGTTGGCGGCCTTGAGGGCGTCGTAGGCGCTGCCCTCGTCGGTCACGATCACCAGGGTGAGCACCATGCCGGCGGCGGTGGAGCCGCTGGTCCGGCGCGCCTCCATGAGCGCGGCGTTGATCTTGCTGGACGTCGTGTTGGTGAGGTCGATCTTCATGGCCGGCGCCAGCTCCTGCCGTCTCGTGCGAGCATCTCGTCCGCTTCGACGGGGCCCCAGGTCCCCGCCGCGTACTGGGCGGGCTTGCCGTGGGTGTCCCAGTACTTCTCGATCGGGTCGAGGATCTGCCAGGAGAGCTCGACCTCCTGGTGGCGCGGGAACAGGTTGGCGTCGCCGAGCAGCACGTCGAGGATGAGCCGCTCGTACGCCTCCGGGCTGGACTCGGTGAAGGACTCGCCGTAGGCGAAGTCCATCGTGACGTCCCGGACCTCGAAGGAGGTGCCCGGCACCTTGGAGCCGAACCGCACCGTCACGCCCTCGTCCGGCTGGACCCGGATGACCAGGGCGTTCTGCCCCAGCTCCTCGGTCGCGTAGGAGTCGAAGGGCAGGTACGGGGCGCGCTGGAAGACCACCGCGATCTCGGTGACCCGGCGGCCCAGCCGCTTGCCGGTGCGCAGGTAGAACGGAACGCCCGCCCAGCGGCGGTTGTTGATCTCCAGCTTGATGGCCGCGTAGGTGTCGGTCTTGGACTCGGGGTCGATGCCGTCCTCGTCCAGGTAGCCGACGACCTCCTCGCCGCCCTGCCAGCCGGGCGCGTACTGGCCGCGCACGGTGTGCTTGCCGAGGTCGGCCGGGAGCTTGACGGCGCTGAGCACCTTGAGCTTCTCGGCCACCAGCGCCTTCGGGTGGAAGGACGCCGGCTCCTCGATGGCGGTGAGCGCCATCAGCTGGAGCAGGTGGTTCTGGATGACGTCACGGGCGGAGCCGATGCCGTCGTAGTAGCCGGCCCGGCCGCCGATGCCGATGTCCTCGGCCATGGTGATCTGCACGTGGTCGACGTACGACCGGTTCCAGATCGGCTCGAACATCTGGTTGGCGAAGCGCAGCGCCAGGATGTTCTGGACCGTCTCCTTGCCCAGGTAGTGGTCGATCCGGAAGACCTCGTCCCGGGGGAAGACCTCGTGGACGACCTTGTTGAGCTCCTGCGCGCTCTCCAGGTCGTGGCCGAAGGGCTTCTCGATGACGGCGCGGCGCCAGGAGCCTTGCGGCGGGTCGGCCAGGCCGTGCTTCTTGAGCTGCTGGACGACGGTCGGGAAGAACTTCGGCGGGACGGACAGGTAGAAGGCGAAGTTGCCGCCGGTGCCCTGCGCCTTGTCCAGCTCCTCGATGGTCTCGCGCAGCTTGTCGAAGGCCTCGTCGTCGTCGAAGGTGCCGTGGACGAAGCGCATGCCCTTGGCGAGCTGCTGCCAGACCTCCTCCCGGAACGGGGTGCGGGCGTGGTCGCGGACGGCGTCGTGGACCTCCTTGGCGAAGTCCTCGTCGTCCCACTCACGGCGGGCGAAGCCGACCAGGGAGAAGCCCGGCGGCAGCAGACCGCGGTTGGCCAGGTCGTAGATGGCCGGCATGAGCTTCTTGCGGGACAGGTCGCCGGTGACCCCGAAGATGACCAGGCCG
>NZ_JAFLNG010000014.1 GCF_017427025.1 Streptomyces sp. FH025 | reverse complement strand
GCGATCAGCGCCATCGCGGTGGGTGAGGCGATCGCGCCGCCCAGGCCCTGGAGGGACCGGGCGGCCAGCAGCCAGCCGGGGGACTGGGAGACACCGCCGAGCAGCGAGGAGAGGGTGAAGACCAGCACACCGACGATGAACACCCGCCGGCGCCCGAGGACGTCCCCGGCCCGTCCGCCGAGCAGCAGCAGTCCGCCGAAGGTCAGGGCGTAGGCGTTGACGACCCAGGAGAGGCCGGTGGTCGAGAACCGCAGCGCCTGCTGGATGTGCGGCAGGGCGATGTTCACGATCGTCACGTCCAGGACCACCATCAGCTGGGTGGTCGCGATGACGCTGAGGGCTATCCCCGGGTGCTGTCCGCGCCGGGCGGGCGCGGGCGGAGCCTGGGCCAGGGCGCGCGAGGTGGCCATGGCTGGTCCCCCAATGGCTTGGGAGCGAACGAGATCGAGGGAACGGGTTCGTTCACTGGCAACGACAGTAGCTCTGGGTCATAGGGAGCACAACAGCGCATTTACGGATTGTCGTCGACTTTCGGACAATCCGTGTCCGGAGCGGTCGCGGGGTGTCCGAAGGGGTGAGCGCCTGCGGCCCGGATCAGCCGGTCGAGCGTCCGGGCGTCGCTGAGCACGGGCTCGTCGAACTCCCGGGAGCCGGTGCGGGCGGCCTCCACCACCCTGGTCAGGAAGAGCCGCATGCTGTCGGCCGGAGGCACCCGGCGCACGCGCTCGCCCCGGTCGCTCCGGACCGTCACCTCCGTCTCCAGGCCTGGTGGCATGGAGAAGGGGCGCTCGACGTCGACGACTCCGTGCCGGCCCAGCAGCTGCAGCGCGTTCCGGTAGGTGCCGGTGAACCCGAAATGGCCCACGACGGTCCGCCCCCCGGGGTACCGGGCCAGCGCGCTGTAGGAGAGTTCGAGGCCGTCCGCCGTGCGGTCCCCGACCATGACGCCGACCTGCTCGGGCTCCCGGCCCCACAGCACCCGCCCCAGGGAGGCGAGGTACGGGCCGGTGTCGAGGAGGGCGCCGCCGCCCCGCGCCCGGTCGTGGCGGAAGTCGTCCGCCGGCACCGGCGGGGTGAAGACGGCCACCGCCTGGGCGGCCTCCGCCGCGAGCTCCCTGACCACGGAGAACATCGGGTGGAACGCGTAGCAGACCGCCTCGGCGAGCACGAGGGAGGCGCTCCTGGCCAGCTCCACCAGCTCGGCGGCGACCCCCAGGCCCGGCACGCCCGGTACGTCCGGCCGGCCCGGCACGCTCGGCAGGCCCGGTTTGTCGACCACCACGTGCCAGCCCCGCTCCAGCGCGTGCCGCACGGCGGCGGTGTGCTCGCTGTTGACCGACGACACGTAGGCAAGGCCCGGTGCCCGCGCCTCCAGGGCCCCGTGCCAGTCGCCGTGGAGCGTTCGGAGCTTCGGCACCCCGGCCACGTCGGCCGCCGTGGCGTGGCGGCTGGCGATGTCGACGGCGGTGATCCCGGGCATCGACGCGGCCGCCGGCAGCACCCGGCGCCGGGCGAACCTCGACAGTCCGATCAGCAGCAGTTCCACGGGATCCTCCCTTCGCGTCCGGTGCGGCGTCAGCCACGCCCGTAGATCCGTTCGGCCACGGCCAGCTTGGCGGCGCGCAGCTCCGTCAACCGCTCGGCGCCGAAGCCGCCGGAGGTGGGCCGCTCGGGGACCTCCCCGTCCCGGAGCAGCCGCCAGGAGGAGCCGGCGTCGATCAGCGACCGGTGCTTGGGACCGTAGTAGTCGGCCCGTACGGCCAGCGCCACGCCGTGGGCACCGGCCGCGCCGGCCACCGCGTGCGGATGGAAGCGGGTGCTGATCCAGCACTGGCCGGGGCGTGCGGGCAGGCCGTGCGCGAGCACCTCGTCGAGCGGGTACCGGCGGGCGCCGGGCAGCAGCTCCTCGGCGGCCGCCAGCACGTCACGGTCCTTGTCGGGGGAGCACTCCAGCAGGCCCACGTCCGTCACCCGCCACGCGCGCAGCACCTCGGCCACGAAGCGCACCGTCTCCTCGGCCGCGCTCCGGCTCCCGGCCAGCAGCGACTGCACGCTCACCATGACCTCCGGCACCTCCTCGTCCGTCCGCAGCAGGTGCGGGCCGAACCCGAGGAAGACGTCGTCGCAGTGGTCGGTGCGGGGATCGAGACCGGCGAAGGCGGCGGAGGGGGCGTCCCGTACGTCGACCACGTCGAAGCGCTCGATCAGCGAGCGGGTCACGCCCGCGTCGTCGGCCGGCGGCCACAGCCCCTGGCCGGTCATCGCCGTCCTCGCGCCGCTCGCCCCGGCCGCGGCGGCGATGCCCGCCATCAGGCCGGTGAAGGCCGGCCAGATGGCGTTGACGTAGCCGCCGCCGAGCAGGTGCACCACCTGCGCGCCGCGGAGGGCGGTGATCCCGGCGGCCAGCTCCGGTACGGAGGCCGGGTCCCGCACCGCGCCCTCCACCCAGGCGCAGGTGGCCGCCGGGCTCTCGTCGGCCCAGCGGCGCAGGCACAGCTGCCACAGCAGGCTGGTGAAGCGGGCCCGCGGATGGACGCCGGCCAGGTGCCCGACCGCCACCCCGGGATAGAGGCAGTCCACCACCACGTCCACGTCGGGGGCCACCTCGGCCAGGTGCCGCAGCCAGGTGGCGGCGATGAGCTCGTCGCCGTAGTTGGGGATGCCCGCCGGGCAGACCAGGTAGTGGGTGCGGCGTCCGGTGTCGGCCATGGTTCGGCGCCCTCCTCAGGCACGGTGGAGCGCGGTCAGCCGCTCCAACGGGGCCACGCAGTCCGTCGGCGCCGGGTCGGCCATCAGATCGACGTACAGGCGGTGCGCCCCCTCCCGGAAGGAGGGTTCCTCCAGCACCCGGACCAGCGCCTTGTGGACGCTCGCCCCGTCGAGCCCCGCCTGGTCGAGACGGATCCCCGCCCCGTAGGCGGCCACCTGGCGCGCGGTGGCCGCCTCGTCCCACAGCGGCTGCGGGACGACCACCTGCGGCACCCGGAAGGCGGCGGCCGAGGTGAACGTCCCACGACCGCCCTGGTGGATGATCGCCGAGCAGCCCGGCAGCAGCTGGTCGAACGGCACGTAGCCGACGGCCCGCACGTTGTCGGGAACCGGCCCGAGGCCGAAGAGCTGGCCGCTCGTCATGGTGGTGAGCAGATCCACGTCCAGTTCCCCCGCGGCGTCGAGGAAGTCGCGCAGCGGGAACGCGGATTCCCGGCCGTGGATCTCCTGCCTGGTCATGCCGAGCGTCAGGACGACCCTGGGCCGCCGTGGCCGCTCCCGCAGCCACGGGGCGAGTTCGGCCGGTCCGCCGAACGGGATCCGGCGGACGGGGACGGTCGTCCCGGGGGAGCGGTAGGGGTGGGGCCGGCCCAGATCGACGGACCACTGCCCCAGCAGGGTCTCCTCGCCGAACTCCAGGCCGTACGGGTCGAGCAGCGGCCGCAGCCAGCCGGCGCACGGGTCCTCGACATCCTCGGCGTCCTCGGCGTTCTCCGTGTTCTCCGTGTTCGCCGTGTTCGCCGTGGAGGCGGCGCGCAGCTCCGCCAGGATCCGGGCCCGGGCCATCCCCACCGTGTCCGTGCCCCAGACGACCCGGGCGTGAGCGGCGCCGCAGAGCCGGGCGGCCACCGGGGCGGGGAACACGAGCATGTCCCACAGCACGAGATCCGGCCGCCAGGAGCCGGTGAACGCGACCAGCTTCCGCAGCAGCCCGCACTGCCCGCCCAGTTCGGAGTCCGGCGCGTACACCTCCGTGTACAGGAAGCGCAGCGCCGCGCGGAAGCCGGCCCAGCGGCCCTCGTCCGCCTCGTCCGGGTCCAGCGCCAGGAAGTCGGACTGGTTGTGCGACCCAGGGCGCACCGGGGAGACGTCCCCCTCGCCGCCCAGCGGCACGGCGTTCAGGCCCGTCGCCACGATGTGCCGCGTCAGCTCCCGCTCCGGCCCCCAGTCGCCGGTCAGCACGACCTCGTGCCCGGCGCTGCGCAGCGCCCAGGCGAGCGGAACCACCGCATTGAGGTGCGCCTTCACCGGGAGGGTCACGAAGACGATGCGCATGCGTAACTCCGTTTGGGCGCGGCCGTGCTGGGCTGCCCCCAACCTCGCCGGGCCGGCCGCCGACCGCACGTCCACCTAGGCCGAAAGGGTTCAAAGCGGGACGGACACTGCGGCGCACGGGTTACAAGTCCGCTTGACCGGGCGTGAGTTGTCCCCGAGCTGCGGAGGATGTTGACAGCGTTTCGGACGAACTGACGAGCGAAACGGGCAAGCGGAACTGGCCAGCAGAGCAGACCAGCGGAACCGACCAGAGGACCATGGATGCGAGTCGCCGTCATCGGAGCCGGGTTCCTGGGCAGCGCACTGGCCACGGGCGCCGAACGCCGCGGCTGGGACGTCACCGTCGTCGGACGCTCCGACCCCTACTCCCTGCGCCGGCGGGCCCCGTCCGCCGGGGCCCTCCGGATCGTCCTCGGCAGCGGCACCGACGAACTGCCGCCCGTCCTGCGCCGGGGCGTCGACGCCGTCGTCATCGCCGCCGGCGGCCGCTTCCCGGTACCGTCGGCCGACCAGCCGGAGGCCGACGCCGTGGACACGCTGTCGCTGCTCATCAACGTCTGCGAAGCCGTGCGCACGCTCAGCCCGGACACCCGCGTCCTGTTCCTCTCCTCGGCCGGCGGCGTCTACGCCCCCGGGGCCGGCCCGGGCCTGCGGGCCGAGGCGCACCGCGCCGAACCCACCTCCCCGTACGGCATGTCGCGGCTGGTCGGCGAGCAGTACCTGGAGTTCTACCGGCGGGTGCACGGGCTGTCGTGCTCGGCGCTGCGCTGCTCCAACGTCTACGGCCGGCTGCTCCCCGCGTCGCGCGGCCAGGGCGTGGTGTCGGCGGCGTTCCGCTGCGCGCTGACGGCCGAGCCGTTCCGGCTGCACGGGACCGGCGAGCAGCGCAGGGACTTCCTGCACCTGGACGACTTCGCGCGGGCGACCCTCGACCTGGTCTCCCTGCGCGAGGCCCTGCCCGGAACCGTCAACATCGGCTCCGGGGTGGGCTATTCGGTGGTGGAGGTGGTCGACCGGGTCTCCGCCGTGATGGGGCGCCGGATCCCCGTCGTCCAGGGGCCGAGCGCCGGCACCGACACCGGCAACCTGGTGGTGGACGCCTCGCTGCTGCGCTCGCTCATCCACTTCGAACCGCTGCGCCCCGAGGCGGGAATCGAGCTGATGGCGCGCGGGCTGCGGCCGGGCGCGGCCGGGGAGCGGCCGTGAACGCCGGCCGGGATTCCGTCGAGGCGCTACCGGAAGGGAACGTGGGATGTCGATTCTGATCACCGGTGCCGAGGACTTCCTCCGCTCGGCGCGCACGGCCGAGACGCCGCTGACCCGGGACCCTGAGTCCTTCCTGAAGGAGCGCTCCGCCGCCTCCTCGTTCCGGGTGGAGGAGGTGCCGCTGAGCTCCCTCGTGAACTGGCACCTCGGCGACCGGATCGGCCATTCCTCGGGCCGCTTCTTCACGGTCGAGGGGCTCTCCGTCCAGACGAACTTCGGCACGACACCGCAGTGGTGCCAGCCGATCATCGTGCAGCCGGACATCGGAATCCTGGGAATCCTGGTGAAACGCATCCACGGCGTCCACCACTTCCTGATGCAGGCGAAGATGGAACCGGGGAACAGCGCCCTGGTCCAGTACGCCGCGACGGTGCAGGCCACTCCCAGCAACTACCAGCGGGTGCACGGCGGAAAGCCGACCCCGTACCTCGACTACTTCCTCGATCCCGGCCCCCGGGCCGTCATCTTCGACCAGCTCCTCTCCGAGCACTCCTCGTGGTACCTGTACAAGCGGAACCGCAACATGATCGTCGAGATCCCCGAGCACGAGGAGGTGCCCGTCACCGAGGAGTTCACCTGGCTGACCCTGGGCCAGCTGCGGCGCCTGCTGACGCTGGGCAACCGGGTGAACATGAACGCGCGGACGGTGCTCTCGGCCATCTCCTACGCGGTGCCCGCAACGCCGACGCGGGCCACCGGCCGGGAGGCCACGGGATTCCACGCCGAGGTCGTCCGATCGCACCGGCGGCAGACCTCGGACGGCGAGGTCGCGTCGGCGATGACGTGGCTCATCGACCAGAAGGCCAGGTTCAACCTCGACGTCCGGCGGATCGGCCTGCGCGACCTCGCCGGGTGGGTCTGCGACGAGCAGAGCATCCGGCACGGCGACGGCCGCTACTTCCGGATCGTCGGCCTGTCGGTGGGGGCGACCAGCCGCGAGGTGGCCGCCTGGGCGCAGCCGATGCTCCGCCCCAATCCCGGCAACGTCGTCGCCTTCGTCTGCCGGCGCCGCCGGGACGCCCTGGAGGTCCTGGTGCAGGCGATGGCCCAGCCGGGCGCCACCGACCGGGTCGAGCTCGCCGCGACGGTCCAGCTGACCCCGGGGAACTACGACGGGCCGCAGGACCTGCCCCCGCTGGCCGAGTTGATCGACGCCGATCCCTCGTGGACGGTCGTGGACGCCGTGCAGTCCGAGGACGGGGGGCGCTTCCAGCACGCCGACACCCGGCACGTGGTCGTCCAGGTCCCGGACGACCACGTGATCGAGGCGCCCGCCAACTACCGGTGGATGTCGCTGGGGCTGCTCAACCGGCTGATGCGGCTGGGCTACTACGTCAACGTGGAGACCCGCAGCCTGATGGCCTGCCTGCTCTGAACCGGCGCCCTCCGGGCCGGCGTCAGGCCTCGGCGTACTTGCGGAGGTCGCTGGCCTGGAAGGCCGCGTTGTCGTGGATGCCGATGACGTATCCGTCGAGGTCGCGGAAGTAGAAGACGCGCTGGCCCACGTGGTCCGTCAGCGGGCCCTTGATGACCTCCGCCCGCCGGGCGACCCGGTCGTGGAACCCGTCGAAGTCGTCGACGGTCAGGTACAGCATGCCGGCCAGGCTGATGGGGGTGTCGGCCAGCGCGGGGAGCCACTGCTTCAGATCGGCGTTGCTGTAGAGCAGCCCGCAGAAGCCGCCCCGGTAGAGCAGCAGGTGGATGTCGTCGCCGGGGCTCGCGATGCTGGAGTCCACGTCGAATCCGAGGTCCTCGTAGAACGCGATGCTGGCGGCGGTGTCGCGGACGCTGATGCACGTCGTGAAGGGCATGGCAACCTCCCGAGGCGGATGGACGCCTCACGAATTCCTCTGGTGGTCGGCGCGATGGTCGAGATCGGTCTCGAACCGATCAGCTGCCGCCGTGGGGTAGAACTGCTCCGCCCACTTCCGGTACCGGCCGATCGGGCCGTCGCCGGGCGCCAGGCGTGGTGTCCGCTGGTACTTCTGGTACTGCCACACCGGCAGGTCCAGGGTGCTGCCGGCGGCGTGGACGGTGTAGAGGGCGTCGCGGAGCAGTCGCGTCGCCAGCGTGCCCATCGGCCCGGTCCGCGCCGTGGCGGCGAACCGGAACCGGCTCAGCCAGGGGTCGACCGGGGTGGGCAGGGCGAAGAACCTGGCCGTGGTGCCGGCCCACGGCAGGTCGCAGTCGATGATCGTCAGACCGAGTCCGTGGACGCTGAACGCGTAGTCCACGCGGACCGGCCCGACGCGCGGAAGCTTCCGCTCGACCTGGAAGCGGCCGGTGCAGAGCACGCCGTCGAACGACACCTCCGGAGCCTTCGCGAGGGTCGCTCCGTGCAGCTGCTCCAGATGCCCGAAGTCGATCACGTTCTCGGTCATCTGCTGTGGATGGCCGGCGACTTCGAACGTCCTCCCGCGCGGGCGCAGCCAGCCCGCGGCCGGGATCGCCGGCGGTTCCCACGACGGCGGCGAGCCGCCGCGGCCGCTCCACACCAGGATGAGCCCCGCGCTCTCCCGCACCGGCAGGGTGCCGAGCGCCGCCCGGGGCGGCGGCTGCCCGTAGGGGGTGCGCAGGCAGGGGCCGTCCAGGCTGAACTCGAACCGGTGGAACCCGCAGGTGATCCGCTCACCGGAGACGGTGCCCAGGACACCGAGGTGTGCGCCCAGGTGGGGGCAGTGCGGGCGCAGGGCGCGCAGGGTGCCGCTCGCGCCGCGGGCCAGCACGACGTCCTCGCCCGTCAGCCGTCGCGTCACCACCCGGCCCGGGCCGACCTCGTGGCCGAAGCCGAGGCAGAACCACCCCTCCGGGTAGGGCAGGGGCGCCGACGGGAACGCCAGGTCCGCCGGGGTGGCGCCGGCCGCGTGCCGGAACAGCCTGAGGTACTTGCGACCGCCCATGCCCTGCTCCTTCCCTCGGGCCACCGCTCTCGGGCCGGACGTCACCACCGCACCGGGAGTTCGGCCAGCCCGCCGGTCAGCGCGTCCCGGCGCATCCGCAGCGCCTCCACGTCCGTGGCCAGGCGCAGCGTCGGGAAGCGGGTGACGAGCCGGGTGAACACCGCCTGGAGTTCGACGCGGGCCAGCGGCGCGCCGAGGCAGTACCGCGCGCCGTGGCCGAAGGTGACGTGCGCCGCGGCCGAGCGGGTGATGTCGAGCCGGTCCGGGTCGGTGAAGGCGGCAGGGTCGTGGTTGGCGGCGCTGTTGGCCAGCAGGACGAGCTCCCCGGCCCGGATGGTGACCCCGTCGACCGTCAGGTCCTCCCGCGCGTAGCGGGGGATGCCGCCGCCGGACCCCTTCGCCGAGGCACGGAGGATCTCCTCGACGGCCTTCGGGACGAGCCCGGGGTCGGCCACCAGCGCCCGCCACTGGTCCGGGTTGGTGAGCAGCAGCAGCGTGCCCAGCCCGATGTGGACCACCGTGGTCTCGTGTCCGGCGAACAGCAGGGCCATCGACAGCCCGGCGATCTCCTCGTCCCGGACGCCCTCGGTCGCGGCCAGCCGGGAGATCACGTCGTCCCCGGGCTCGACGCGCTTGCGGGCGACCAACTCGTGCCCGTAGCCGTACAGTTCGCGCACCCCGCGGTCCGATCGGGCGCGGTCGCCGAGGTTGGCGGCGTCGGCGGTCCAGGCGCGGAACCGGTCGCAGTCCTCGTACGGGACGCCGAGCAGCTCGCAGATCACCAGGATCGGCAGCGGCACGGCGACCAGGGCGTGGAGGTCCGCGGGCGGCCCGTGCTCGGCCAACTCGTCCAGCAGTCGCGCCGTCAGGGCCTCGACGCGCGGGCGCAGGGTTCGCATCCGCTTGGGCGAGAAGTGCGGCTGGAGCAGCGAGCGGATGCGGGCGTGGTCGGCCGCCTCGGTGTCGTAGTCGCCCAGCACCGCGTCGAACAGCGTCTCCCCGGTGCGCGCCGCGGTCTCGGGGGTCGGGTGGGACCGGCCGAGCCTGGCGTCGTCCAGCAGCCGCTGGACCTGCGCGTGGCCGGTGACCAGCCAGGCCTCGTCCCCCAGCGCGGTCCGCACCCGGTGCACCGGACCCTGGGACTGCAACTCCCGCAGCCGGGGCGCGATGCGCAGCGGATCCCGGTGCTCGAACGGCAACTGCGCCGTGACGGTCATGGTGCTCTCCGCGGGGTCTCAGTCGCCCTGCGGGCGGCGGGCCACGACGAGGAGGTAACCGAGCAGGTGGACGTCGATCACGGACTGCGGGTTGAAGTAGCACTGGGCCTCGGTGCTCTCCGGGTCCAGGCCCATCCGCTCGGCGCGCTCCGCGAGGAGGGCGAAGGACCGGGGCACGGTCTCCTCGGTGATGTCCAGCATCTCCACGAACTCCAGGCCCGACGCCCGCAGGATCGCCGGGTAGTCGTCGAGGGGCACGGTCGTCGACCCCATGGTCTTCCGCAGCGGGTGCACGGTGGGGGAGGGCGCCGTCCTCCGGTAGAAGTCGGTCAGCACGACCCTGCCTCCGGGGCGCAGCACCCGGGCCGTCTCCCGCAGGACCTGCTCCCGGTCGGGCATGTGCGGCATCGACTCGATCGCGAGGACAGCGTCGAAGGAGTCGTCGGCGAACGGCAGCCGCATCGCGTCCGCCCGCCGGAAGGTGACGCGGCCCTGGAGGGCCGTGGCCCGCGCCAGCGCCTCGGCACGGTCGACCTGCTCCCGGCTGACCGAGATGCCCGTCACCTCCGCGCCCTTGAGACGGGCGATCCGCACCGCCGGGGCGCCGACCCCGCAGCCGACGTCGAGCACCCGGGCGCCGGAGCCGATCCGCAGGCGCTCCGTCATGATGTCGGTGAGCCGGTCCGTGGCCTCGTCGTACGTGAGCCCGCTCTCCGGGGTGTCCCAGTAGCCGAGGTGCGCGTTGTAGCCCTGCTGCGCCTCGACCTCCAGGAAGTCGGCGGCGAGCAGGGTCATGCGGTCGTACATCCGCCCGACCTCCTCGGCCACGGGAACGGTCGACGCTGTCACCAGGTCTGCCATCTCTCCTCCTCCAGGGGTTGTCCTTGTTCGTCGTACGGCTTCGACCCCGTGCGGCCGTGGGCCGGAACGCTCCGCTCGGCGGCGCCCGGGTGCCGCTTCCGTACGGTCATGGGAAGTGACCGGGGTGTGGAGGAGAGCCGGGGCAGCAGGCGGGTGTGGGCGCCGGGCAGCGGGTCGAGCTGCCAGCGGGCCACGATCGAGGCCAGCGCGAGAGTGGCCTCGGTGAGTGCGAAGACCTCCCCGATGCACTTGCGGGCACCGCTGCCGAAGGGCGTGAACACCCCGCGCGCGAGCCGGCCGGCGTCCTCGCCCCAGCGGTCGGGGTCGAAGCGCTCGGGGTCGGGGAACAGGTCGGCGCGGTGGTGCACGATGTGCGGGCTGTACACGACGATCGAGCCGGCCGGGAGGCGGTGGCCCGCCAGCTCGGTGGCCCTGGTGGTGACCCTGGTGAACAGCCAGCCCGGCGGGTACAGGCGCAGCGTCTCCATGATGACCCGGCGCGTCAGGCCCAGGCGCGGGATGTCGTCGTGCTCGGCGATCCGCCCGGCGAGCACGGCGTCGACCTCCTCGTGGAGCCGCTCCCGCACGGCGGGATGGCGTCCGAGGAGGTACAGCGACCAGGAGAGCAGGGGAGCGGTGGTCTCGCTGCCGCCGAGGTAGAAGGTGAAGACCTGGTCGTGGATCTCCGCCTCGGTCAGGCCCTGCCCGTCGTCGTCGCGAACGGCCAGCAGGATGGAGAGCAGGTCGCCGTGGTCCACGCCCGCGCGCCGGTAGTCGGTGGTGAGCTGGGCGACGTACTGCCGCAGCCGCCGGCGGGCCCGTACGAAACGGCGGTTGCCCGTGGTCGGCAGCCGGTTCAGCACCGTCCAGGGCAGCAGCATCCGGCGCATCATGCCGGTCATGACGTCGTGCATGCACAGCCGAAGCTCGCCGAAGGTCGCGTCGTCGAGTTCGGCGGCGAACAGCGTGCGCGTCGCGAGGCTCGCGGTGAGCTCGTTCATGGTGGCCAGGACGTCGAGGCTGCGGCCGTCCGTCCAGCTCCGGAGCATCGCGCTGATCTCCAGGGACATCACCCTGGCGTAGGCGGGGAGGCGGTCGCGGTGGAAGGCGGGCTGCAACAGCCGGCGCTGGCGGCGGTGGTCCCGGTGCGGACAGGTCGCCAGCCCGTTCCCGGCCACGGTCCGCACCAGGTCGAAGATCGCGCCGCCCTTGTCGTACGTCCGGTCGTCGACGAGGACCTGGTGGACGAGGTCCGGGTCGCAGAGCACGTGGAACGGCACCGGCCCGAGCTTGATCCTGACCAGGTCGCCGTGCGCCGGCAGCGAGGCCAGGAAGTCGAGCGGCCGCCTGCCGAGCGGCAGCGCGTGGCCGAGCAGCGGCAGGGCTCCCGGGGCCGGGCCGACCCTGACACCTGCCCCCGTCATGCCCGCGCGCCCGTACGCGCGCAGTGCCGTCCGGTGCGGGCGCCCGGCTTGCGGGCGACCCAGCAGCCCATGACGATCTTCCCCTGCTCGATGCCGTCGCGGAGCGCGGGCATCGACCCCGCCAGCAGGGTCTCGACGCTCTCCGAGGCCAGGGCCGGATGCCCGCCGCCGGCCTGTCCCGAGGCGGGTTCGTGGGGCTGCCAGTTGGGGCCGATGTCGCCGTGGTCCTCGTAGCGGGACACCGACTCGACCTCGAAGCCCGCGGCCTCCAGGTGCCCCTTGAGCGCACCGAACGGGATGACGTGCGGAATGGCGAAGCCCTCGCACATCGGCTCCACCCACCGGGCGTAGTCCGCGTCCGAGAGGCCGTCGGCACAGAACCAGTCGACGCCGACGAACCCGCCGCCGGGACGCAGCACCTTGGCGATCTGCGCGTAGGCGTGGTGCTTGTCGGGCGCGTAGCAGAGGGCCTCGATCGAGAAGACGCCGTCGAACTCGGCGGCGCCGAACGGCAGCGCCATCGCGTCCGCCTCGACGAACGTCAGCCGGCGGCCCAGCTCGCCGCCGCGGTGCAGCGAGCGGGCGAGCCGGACCTGGTGGCCGCAGATGTTGACACCCGTCACCTCGGCACCGGTGTACCGGGCGATCGCCGCGGCCGGTCCGCCGATGCCGCAGCCGACGTCCAGCAGCCGGTCGTCGGCGGTGAACCCGCCCGCGTCGGCCAACCAGTGCTGGAGCGTCAGCTGCGCCTCGTGCAGGCTCTGGTCCTCGGCGAACCAGGTGAGGTGGAAGGAGTCCGACCACACGTCACGGCAGACCGGAGTCACCAGTTCGTAGTAGCGGTCGATGACGCGGGCGTAGTGGTCCTCCCGGCCCCCGGGCGTTCGTACCAGCCGGAGGTACTCGGCGTTCTGCATGCGATGTCCTTAGGAAGTCCGGCCGCGGTCCGACCGGGGAACGGGGGCCGGTGTCAGGGTGAAGAAGCGCTGCTGCCACAGGGCGTGCAGTTCGAGTCCGGTCCGTTCGGTGAGGGGGACGGTGGCGCGGCCCAGCGAGCCGACCGTCCGGGTGCCGTCCGCCCGCTCCAGGAGCGCGAAGAGCTCGGGGGACACGGGGGCTCGCGGGCCGGTGGCGTGGTCGAGGGAGATCTCGTGGGCGACGGCGTGCTCGCCGGAGAGGTCCGCCCGGGTGGTCCTGGTCAGCTTCGTGACCGGCCGGAAGGTCAGGACGAGGCCGTCGAGCGCGCGGTGGACGTCGGGCCGCCGGCGCACCACGAAGTCCTCGACGACCAGGCGGTCGAGGTCCGTGGTGAGCAGGCAGGTCAACGCGTCCTCGACGGTCTGCACGATCGGCTCGGCGTTGTTGTTCATCGACGTGTTCAGCAGGACCGGGGTGCCGGTGAGCTCGCCGAAGCGGGTGACGAGGCGGTGGACGCGCTCGTTCACCTCCGGGGCGACGATCTGGATCCTCGCGGTGCCGTCGACGTGGGTGACCGCGCCGAGCTCCTCCCGGTGCTCGGGGCGCACCCGCACCACGAACGACATGAAGTCGTAGTTCGCGGCCGTGTCGGGCAGGTCGAAGTACCGGTCGGCGGCCTCGGGCACGACCATGGGCGCGAAGGGCCGGAAGCCCTCCCGCTTCTTGATCATCGCGTTGATGCGGGTCCGGTTCTCCGCCGGCCGCGGGTCGGCGAGGATGCTCCGGTTGCCCAGCGCGCGCGGGCCGAACTCGGAGCGGCCCTGGGCCCACCCGACCACGGCGCCCTCGGCGAGCAGCCGTGCCGTCGTCTCGACGATGTCCGCCGGCCGCTCGAACTCGACCAGCCGGCCCCAGGCTTCGAGCTTCTCCTCGACCGCCCGTGCGCCGCCCAGGTCGGGCCCCAGGCTCGCGCTGCGCAGCCGCTCCTTGAGCCGCACCGTGCCGGACAGCGACTCCTGGGCCAGCAGGGCCGCACCCTCCGCCGTACCGGCGTCGTGGGAGGCGGGGTGCACGAACACCTCGGAGAAGAACCCCGACCGGAGCACGGCGCCGTTGAGGCTGCAGTTGTGGGCGACACCCCCGCTGAACACCAGTCGGGTGTGCCGGGTGGACAGGCTCCAGTACCTCAGCACGTGCAGGACGATCCGCTCCAGCATCTCCTGGAGCCCGGCGGCGAAGTCCTTGTGGCGCTGTTCCACCGGGTCGAAGGAGCGCCGGGGCGGCAGCCCGTGGGCGAAGAAGGTGTTGCTGACGTATTCGAAGGCCAGCGCGTACGGCGAGAATTCGTAGTCGCCGTTCGGGCCCAGCGTGTACATCGACTCGAAAACCGGGCGGTAGACGGCGGGATCTCCGTACGGTGCCAGGCCCATCACCTTGTACTCGTCGCCGAAACGGAATCCGAGGTGCCTGGTGGCGTTCAGGTAGAGCAGTCCCAGCGATTTGTGCATGGCGAACTTCGTGACCGGGTCCAGCGTGCCGTCCGCGGCGCTGAAAACGGTTCCGGAACAGTCCTCTCCCATGCCGTCGAGGACGACGACGAGTGCTTCGACCATCCCCGAGCGGGCGAAGCCGGACATGGCGTGGGCGCGGTGGTGCGACGCGTAGAACAGCTTCTCGTCGGGGAGCTCCCAGCCCAGCCCCTCCTTCAGCCGGTCCTTGATGAGCTGCCGCGAGTAGCGGAGCGGCACGGCGGGGTTGTCGACGTAGAGACCGTTGAGCATGAGGTCCAGGTACTGCTCGGGAAAGTAGTAGCCGACCGCGTCGATGTCGGCGGGAGCGACCCCGGCGATGTCGAGGCAGGCCCGAACGGCGTTGATCGGGAATTTCGTGGTGTGTTTGATCCGGTTGAAGCGCTCTTCCTCGACCGCCGCGATCAGGACGCCGTTCCGCACCAGGGCGGCGGCCGCGTCGTGGTACATGTATTCGCGAAGCCCTGGCACGATATCGGAATTCTCGGGGGAGAAATTTCCGTTCAGTCCGATCGTCAACATGTTCGTCAACGTAATGTGGGGCGTGGGGCGCTGCAACCGGTGCGATGGGGAGGGTGACAGCGGCACACGTCCAGCCGAATCGGCGGCGAATTCCGCATGATTTCCGATTCTCCCGGTCGTGGGCCCGCGGTGGTCCCGGCCCGGAGCGGGCGGGACCACCGGCGCCGTTCCCCGGAGGTCAGGAGAGGTAGTCCTCCAGCCCGCCGTCGCGGCGGATGTCCAGGGTCACGCAGTGGAAGCCGCCGCCCAGCTCGCGGGAGTGGCGCAGCCGGTGCGGAAGGACGGTGATGCCGGCGTGCTCCAGCAGCTTGATCAGGCTCTCCTGGCCGGACTCGACGATGGCCGTGTCCGGACCGACCATCAGCAGGTTCATGCTGATCCAGCTCTCGCTGAGCGCGTGCTCCGGGGCGTCGCCGGACGGCTCGGCGGGCGGGCACCACAGGACGTCCCAGCCGCGCAGCGGCTCCGGGACGGTCTCGGGCGTGACCCGCTCCGGGTTGAGCAGCACCAGGCCCGGCCGCAGCAGCGCGATGGTGCTGTCGATGTGGGTGTAGCCGTAGATGTCGCGCAGCGGGTGCAGCCGCAGGCCGCCGTCGCCGAGCAGGCCGAGGGTGGACTCCAGCCACCGGAGGCCGAGTTCGTTGCCGCTGCGGGACACCTGGTAGAACACGTCCCGGCCCAGGCGCAGCACGTTGGCGGCGTCGAAGACCGGCTCGGCCTCGCCCAGCAGCGGCAGCCCGTCCTCGTCGAACTCGAAGAGCTCGTCGTTCAGTTGCGGCCGGGGGGCGGCCAGCCAGCGCGCGCCGCGGCGCAGGTAGTCCTGGAAGAGGCCGCGCAGCCCGAACACCTCGAAGTAGCGCTGCCGCATCGGGCTGGCCACCTCGATCACGGTGTCCCCGATCACCAGGGTGAGGTCACGCGGGCAGTAGGAGTGGAAGCCGCCGTCGGCCTTCCAGCGCGGCGCGGAGAACTCGGCCGAGTGGTCGATCACCTCGGGCTGGTGGACGGTCACCCCCAGGCCGCGCAGGGTGGTCACCAGCGCGTCCAGGTCCTCCTCGGTCTCCT
The DNA here is from genome assembly GCF_017427025.1 of Streptomyces sp. FH025. Taxonomy (GTDB): domain Bacteria; phylum Actinomycetota; class Actinomycetes; order Streptomycetales; family Streptomycetaceae; genus Kitasatospora. Next base: position 15,495 of record NZ_JAFLNG010000014.1, on the reverse strand, counting down.
CGACGACCTGCTGGGAGTAGGGGCCGACCTTGATCGAGGCCAGGTCGGCGGCGCTGGTCTTCGGGAAGCAGGACAGCCACGAGGACGGCTCGGACTGCTCGGGCAGCCGGGCGCCCACGGCGGTGCCGACCACCACCTCGCGCAGCGTGGTGAACTCGTCCCAGCTGTGGACCGGACGGGCCGAATCGGACATGACTCCCCCTTGACACGGGATCAGGAAATGGCGGACCGCTGCGGAGGCGCAGCGGCCGGGGACACGGCGACGGGAGCGGCGACGGGAACGGCGGCGGAGCGCGGCGGGGCCGGGAGAGCGCCGCACGACCGGGAGCGGCCCGGCGGGAACGCCCGGGCCGCTCCCGCCGGGCCGGGGCGTGCGGGAGATCAGCGGTGGATCAGCGGGACATCACCGGCCGGGCAGCCGAGTCGACGGTGGTTCGACGGGCCGGGATCGATCGTCAAGCTACCCGCCCGCCAGACGACGGCGCAAGGACCGTGATCGATACCGGTGACGGCACGCTCAGCGGTCCGCGGATTGTTCAACTCCCGTGCCCCGGCGCCGATCAACGGCGCCGGCGTGCCCGGGTTTCACCACCGCCGGGCCCGCCGGATCCGGTTGCCGCCCGCGAGCGCCAGCAGCGCCCCGCCGGCCGCGGCGAAGCCCGCCACGGCCAGGTTCTGGAGCTGGGTGCGGCGCCGGTCGGCGGCGGCCGCCCGGGCCGAGGCCGCCAGGAAGGCCCGCTCGACCCCGGCCGGGGCCAGCTCGCCCGCGGCCACCCGGCGCCGGAGCTGGTCCAACCGGACTCCCCGGTAGAGCAGTTCCGGGTCGCGGTCGGCGGTGGACCAGCTGCGCGCGGCCGCGGTGAGCCGGCGGTGCTCCGCGAGCACCTCGCGGTCCTCGGCCAGCCAGTCCCGCAGCCGGGGCCAGGCCTGCGGCAGCGCGTGGTGGGAGAGTTCGACGGTGCCCCGGTCGACCACCACCAGCCGGGCCCGGACCAGGCGCTCCAGCACCTCCGGCACCCCGGGATCGTCGAACTCGGCCCGCCCGACCGGCTTGCGGGCGCCGTCGTCGCCACCGGCCGTGAGCGCTCCGATGACGGCCTCGCCGGACTCCAGCGCCCGGGCGCCCCGGGACGCACCCTCCCCGCCGGGCAGCAACTCCCCGGCGAGCCGCAGGAACACCGCCCTCGCCCGCACCCGGTCGGTCGCGTCCAGCCCGTTGAACAGGGCCTCCGCCGTCCGGGCCAGCGCGCCCTCGAAGCCGCCGGTGGCCTGGAAGCCCGCCAGGGTGAGCGCGTTGCCGCTGCGCCGCCGCCAGGTCTCCAGCAGGGCCGCGGACAGCAGCGGGAGGGCACCCGGCTGCTGGGCGGCGGTCGAGATCAGCACGGCCAGCAGCGCGCCCTCGACGGTGCAGCCGGCCCGCAGCGCGGGTTCGGTGATCGCCCGCCGCAGCTCGTCCGGCGCCGGGCGACCCACCGTCAGCACCCCGGGCCGGGCGGCCTCGGCCAGCTCCGGGTGCTCGGCGAACAGCGGCCCGCTGCGGTCGGATCGGATCACCAGCACCACCCGGCAGCGGGTCGGCACACCCGCAGGCAGCCCGGCCGGGGCCCCGGCCGGACCGCCCTCGGCGAGGGCCGCCAGCGCCGTCAGGAAACGCGCCCGCTCGGCGCCGCTGCGGCACCTCGTCCACAGCTCCTCGCCCTGGTCCACCACCAGGACCGGGTCACCGGTGGCCTCCCCGGCTCGCTGCCCGAGCCGGGCGAGCGCGAGCGCGTACGCCTCCATCGGCCGCTCGCCCGGTGTCAGCAGCGCCACCGGCACGCCGCCGCCCACCTGGGCGTCCCGCTCCGCGACCGCGCCCCGCCGCGCGGCCCGGCCGGCCCCGGCCGAGGCGTCCAGCCGGGCCAGCAGACCCGCCCTGACCAGCGAGGACTTGCCCGCCCCTGACGGCCCGGTGAGCACCACCAGCCGCCGCTCGGCGAGCAGCCCGACCAGCCGGTCGAGCAGCGCCTCGCGCCCGAAGAACCGCTCGGTGTCGGCGGCCTCGAAGGCCACCCCGCCGGGGTACGGAGCCCGGCCGGCGTCCTGGGCCCGCCTCCGGAGCGCGCTCTCGGCGGCCAGTTCGGCGGCGAGCAGCTGCCAGCGGCGCTGCCACTGCGGCACGTCCCCGCCGCAGGCCTGCACATAGGCGATCGTGACGGCCAGGCTGGGCAGCCGCCGGCCGCCCGCGGCCACCGACAGACTGGCCGCCGAACAGTGGGCCCGTAAGGCGAGCTGGCGGTAGGGCGGGCTTCCGGCCCGCTCCCGTAGGGCTCTCAGATCGCCCGCGAACCGCAGCAGCGGCCCGTCTCCCGGGTCCAACGGACTCTCCCGACGCGGCACTCCGGCCCCCTTCTTCCTTGAAGTGGTGTCCTGACCACCCTCGTGGCCCCGCGTCCGCGTGTTCCACGGGAGTCTCGTGCGCATCCCCCGGGGATTCATCATGCCCAGCGCGGTTGGTACCGAACAATGGGGCGTACGGGTCGGTTGTTCCGAGTTGATGTTCAATGTCCAGCCGCACGGCGTCGAACAATTGGGGTGGGATAGAACCGGGAGCCGCAGCCTTCGCTGACTTCGGAGACATCCATGAAGTTCACGCGGTACTGCCGTTCCCTGCTGTCCACACCCGCGATGGCGGTGGAGCGGTACACCAAGAGTCACCAGTCCGGGGCCGACATCGCGATGGTCGACCTGGAGGACTCCGTCCCGCCCGCACGGAAGGAGGAGGCCCGCCGGCTCGCCGAGGAGTTCTTCGCGCTGCCGTCCGCCAAACTGGCGCGCAGCGCGGTGCGCATCAACACGCTGTCCGGGCCGGACGGCCTGCGCGACCTGATCGCGATCGCCCGGTACCGGGTCAAGCCGGACATCGTGCTGATCCCGATGGCGGAGTCCCCCCGGGACATCGAGATCGCCGCCGGGGCGCTCGGCGCGGACTGCCCGGAGACGGAGTTCCTGGCCGTGGTGGAGACACCGCTGGGCATCGAGCGCGCACCCGCGATCGCGGCCGCCGGGCACCGGCTACGCGGGCTGGTGTTCGGCTCGGCCGACTACGCCTTCGCCGTGGGCGCCCGGCTCACCTGGGAGGCGCTGGCCCACGCCCGCGGCCGGGTGGTCAACAGCGCCCGCGCCGCCGAGGTGGAGGCGATGGACGCGCCGTTCTTCGAGGTCGCCGACCTGGCCGGGCTGCGCCGCGAGGCCGGGCTCGCCCGGGACCTCGGGTTCAGCGGGAAGATCGCCGTCCATCCGCGCCAACTGGAGCTGATCAACGAGACGTTCAGCCCGGACGAGGAACTGCTGGAGCGCGCCCGCCGGGTGGTCGCGGCGGGGCTGGAGAACGGCCGGTCGGTCACCGTGGTGGACGGCGTGATGGTCGGCATGCCCTTCTTCGAGGCCTCGCAGCGCCTGATCGAGCAGTTCGACCCGCCCCGGCCCGCGCCCATGCCGGGAGGCACCCGGCACCACGCGTCCGACGACACCCCGAACCACGCGACGGAGAAGTGACGATGACCGAAGAAACGATTCTGGGCCCGCGCCGCTACCGCAACGCCGAGACGATGCTGGCCAGCGCCGACCCGGTCTGGCAGGCCGCCGCCGCCAACGGACTGATCGGCATCACGGTGGACTCGGAGTCCAACAACCGGCTGATCGTCCGCGAGACCGGCCACGAGTTCGCCAACATGGTGTCCTGCGCCTACCTGGGGCTGAACAACCACCCGACGATCGCGGCCGGCGCGGTGGACGCGCTGGCCGAGTCCCGCAGCACCTGGCTGGTCACCTCGACCACCCGGATCCGGCACAACCTGCTGGTGCGCCTGGAGGAGGAGCTGGGCGAGCTGTTCGGCGCGCACATCCTGCCCGGCGCCTCCTGCACCGCGCTCACCGCCGGCATCCTGCCGCTGGTCGCCTCCGGCCACCTGGACGGCACCTGCCAGGGCGGCGGCGGCCCCCGGGTGATGGTCTTCGACCGCTTCTGCCACTTCTGCATGGCCTACGTGAAGCCGATCTGCGCCGACGAGTCGATGGTGCTGACCTGCCCGCACAACGACCTGGACTACCTGGAGGACATCTGCCGCAAGTACCCGCGGGTCGCCTACGTGGCCGACGGCGCGTACTCGATGGGCGGCGCGGCGGCGCTCGACGGCCTGCTCGAACTCCAGGACCGCTACGGGCTGTTCCTCTACATCGACGACTCGCACTCGCTGTCCATCATGGGCGAGCGCGGCGAGGGCTTCGTCCGCTCCAAGCTGGAGATGAACCCGCTCACCGTCATCGTGTCGAGCCTCGGCAAGGGCTTCGGCACCGGCGGCGGCATCGCCATGCTCGGCAACCGCGAGCAGTTCGAGTTCCTGCACCGGCACGCCGGACCGGTGGGCTGGTCGCAGAACATCGCGCTGCCGCTGGTCGGCGCCTCGCTGGGCGCCGCCGCGATCCACCGCTCCCCGGAACTCGGCGATCTCCAGGCGAAGTTGAACCGCAACATCGACCTGTTCGACGAACTGCTGCCGACCTCGTTCGCGGGCAACGGACTGCCGGTGCGCCGGGTGGACGTCGGCGACGCCGAGCGGGCGGTCAAGCTGTCCGCCCAGCTCTTCGAGCGCGGCTTCTACAGCTCGGCGGTGTTCTTCCCGATCGTGCCCAAGGGCGAGGCCGGGCTGCGGCTGATGATGCGCGCGGACATGGACGAGGCGCTGATCCGCGAGTTCGCCGGGCACGTGAAGGAACTCACCGCTGATCTCTAGGAATCCGGGGGCCGGAGTGATGGACGGAACGGAGGCCGCCGGCTACCGCCGGATCGGCGAGCGCCGCTACCGCGAGGTGGTCGGCCGGTACTACGAGGAGTTCACGGTCGGCGAGGTGGTCGAGCACCGCCCCGGGCGGACCGTCACCGAGCTCGACAACGTGCTGATGAGCATGCTGAGCATGAACGACGCCCCGCTGCACATCGACGCCGCCTACAGCGAGCACACCCCCTGGGGGCGACCGATCGTCTCCAGCCTGGTGACGCTCAGCATCGTCGGCGGGATGACCGCCCGCTCCACCAGCGGGCGCACCACCGCCAACCTGGGCTGGGAGAACATCCGGATGACCCGCCCGGTGTTCGCCGGTGACACCCTGTACGCGGAGACCGAGACGCTCGCCAAGCGGCTCTCCAAGAGCCGTGAGGGGCAGGGCATCGTGAGCTGCCGCACCACCGGGACGAAGTCCACCGGCGAGGTCGTGGTGGTCTTCGAGCGCAGCTTCCTCGTCCCGCTGCGCGGGCACGGGCTGGACGAGGCCACCGGGTACTGAGGATCGGTACGGGCCCGGCACCGCCGCGCGCGGTGCCGGGCCCCGTGCCGTTCAGTCCTCCCGGCGGACGTCCACCAGCACCTTGCCCATGGTCTCCCGGGCGGCCAGCGCCCGGTGCGCGTCGGCCACCCCGGACAGCGGCACCGTACGGTCGATCCGGGCGACCAGCCGGCACTCGCCGGCGAGCCGGAGCAGGTGCCCGACGAGGCCGGTGAACAGCACCCGGTCGTCCAGCACCTGTTGCAGCCAGAACGCCAGCAGCCCGGCGGAGCGCTCGGCCAACTCGTCCACCGAGAAGGCCTCCTCGGGGCCGCCCCGGGCGCCGACCGACAGCAGCCGGCCGAACGGGGCGAGCGCGGCCAGGCCGGTCCGCAGCGACGGGCCTCCGACCGAGTCCACGAACAGGTCCACCCCGCCCGCCCGCGCGAGCCGCTCGGCGAGTCGGGGGTCCGCCGGGTCGAGCGCGTCGTCCGCGCCCAGCGAGCGGACGAACTCCCGCTTGGCCGGGGTGGAGGCCAGCCCGAGCACCCGGCCGGCGCCCAACTCCCGGGCGAGCTGCACCGCGAGGTGCCCGACCCCGCCGGCGGCGGCCGTGACCGCGACGCACTCGCCCGGCCGGAGCCGCCCCGACAGGGCGAGCGCGCCGTAGGCCGTCGTGCCCTGCTCCAGCAGCGCCAGCGCCTGCGCGTCACTCACGCCGTCCGGCAGCTCCACCGTGAACCTCGTTTCGGCGCAGGCCACTTGGGCGTACCCGCCACCGGAACGCAGCAGCGCGGCGACCCGCCGGCCGTCCCCGCGCCGCCGCCCGACGACGTCGGCGCCGAGCACGGCGGGCAGCGGGTAACGCGCGTACTCGCCGGTGCGGCAGTGCAGGTCCGCGTAGTTGAGCCCGGCCAGGGTGACGTCGATCAGCACCCGGCCGGGGCCGGCCGCCGGCTCGGGCACCGTCTCGGTGCGGAACTCCTCAGGGCCGCCGTAGCGGTGGATGACCGCCGCGCGCATCGTGCCCGTGGTCATGCCCGGGCTCAGCCTGCGAAGAGCGCGAGCAGCCGGGCCTCGGCGGCGCGGGCGGCGTCGGGGCTCTCGGCGATCACGCAGTACATCACCGAGCCGTCCGCGGGCGCGAAGTCGCAGCTGAACACCACACCGGTGCCGCTCGCCGGGTCGAAGGCCAGCCCGGAGCGGTCGATCGCCGCCAGCGCCTGCGCGAAGGACGGCACCTTGAGCCCGGCGAGCTCCAGGATGTACCGCGAGCCCCGGTGCTCCTCGCGCACCAGCCGGCCGAAGAGGGCGTCGTGCAGATGGCTGGAGCCGGTGAGCCGCCCGTTGGTCTCGTGGAAGTAGATCTCGCCCTTGGGGGTCAGCACGGCGTCCGCGCTGACCGTGCCCCGGTAGCCGATCACCCGCAGCGCCTCGCACAACCGGGCGCCCTGGTCGACGAGTTCGGACCGGGCAGCGGAGTCCGGGGTGACCGGGGGAGTGATCTCGCCGACCACCACCGGCCGCATCAGCATCTCGCCGCAGCCGGAGAGCACCACCCCCTCGTCGAGGACGAAGAACTGCGCGTACAGCGGCGCGGAGTCGGTGAAGAACCGCTCCACCACGACCCGTTGGCCCCGCCCGCCGGTCAGCCACTCCCACCGCTCGGCGACGTACGCGGCCACCGCGGCCCGGTCCGCCAGCGGCACCACCCGCTCGGCTCCGGCCGCCGTCACCGGCTCGTCCCGGCTGAGGATCTCGTTGCCGAAGCCGCCGGCCTGGTACTCGACCTTCACCATCACGCTGTGGCCCTGGGCCAGCAGGCCCTCGATGGCGGCCTCCACCTCGACCGGCGAACCGGCGACCGTCCCCGGGGGGATCGGCACCCCGGCGCCGGCGGCCACCGCCCGGAACGCCGCCTTGCTGTTGACCAGCGCGTTGCCGCCCTGCGCGGCGAAGGCGTGGCCGGGCATCGCGTGCTCGGCGCCGAGCGAGGCGGCCAGCTCGGCCACCGCCCCGTTCGGGGAGATGGCCAGCACCCGGTCGAGCGTGCGGCCCTCCAGCACCCGGCGCAGCTCGGCGCGGAAGGCCGGGTCGGCCAGGCGGTCGGTGGTGAGGATCTCGGTGCCCTCGGTGCCGGGCGGCGGCACCACGAAGGTGAGGCTCTCGGCCCGGACGCCGGTCAGTCCGGTGACGTACGCCAGGTACTCGGGGTCGGGGCCCCAGGGCAGCACCAGGATGTCGCCGTCCTCGGCCCACCAGAGCATCCGCTGGGCCCCGCAGCCGGCGAACCGCTGTTCCAGCGGTGTCATGCCGGTGAGGTCCCCGACCATCTCCTCGGTGCGGTTGTTTCCGATGCAGAGCGTCGTCATGTGGTGAACTCTCCCGGTGTCCGGCGCTGTTGGCGGCCGTCGTGGTGGTCCGTCGCGGCACGCGTGTGGCGTGTGCCACCGGTGTAGCGCACCGGGGTTGTTCTGGTTCGGCCCTCGGTCATTGAACAAAAACGCCGAACAATCGCCGAGGAGCCGGAAGGGGACGACGGTTCCGCCCCCGGGCCTCGCGGGCGCGGAACCGTCCTGTCCGGGGCCGTTACTTGGCGCCGAAGGCCTTCTCGATGTCCTCGACGACCTTCTCGGCCGCGATCGGGCCGGAGCTGCTGCTCCACACCTGGCCGTCGACGCCCATCACCTGGTCGGTGCCGACCGCCTTGAGCCGGGTGAAGGCCTCCTGCTTGCGGGCGGTCTCCAGGGCCTTCTCGCCCTCGGCGTTCAGGGTGGCGACGAACACCCGGTCCGCGTCCGCCTTGTTGAGGTTCTCCAGCGACAGCGGGTCGGAGTGCGGCTGCGCGCCGAGGCCGTCGGCGATCGGCAGGGTGGTGGCGCCGGCCTTCTTCAGCAGGTCGCCCGGCATGTTGGTGGTGTTCATCACGATCGGGCCGCTGGGCATCCAGCGCATCACCACGGCCGAGCCGTTCTTGCCCTCGCCCGCCTTCGCGGCGCGCTTGTCCAGGGCGTCCAGCTTGGCCGTCAGGTCGTCCTTGTGGTTCAGCGCGTCGCCGTACACACCGAGCACCGAGCGCCAGTCACCGGCCTTGGGCACCACGGTCGGCGCCACCGCCGAGAGCTGGTCGTACTGGGACTTCTCGATCCCCGAGGAGGCCAGGATCAGGTCCGGAGCGGCCTTGAGGATGGCCTCGATGTTGGGCTCCTTGACGGTGGCCACCAGCGGGATGCCGTCCGCCTTGAGGTAGGCGGGAGCGGTGGTGCCGCCGCGGCTGGAGCTGGTGCCGACCGGGGTGAAGCCGAGCGAGAGGGCGGTGTCCAGCGAGGTGTCGCCGAGGGCGACGATCCGCTTGGCCTCGGCCGGGACCTCCACCGCGCCGAACGCGGTGTCGATGCTGCGCTTGCCGCCCTTCGCGGCGGAGGTCGACGAGGCGTCACCCGCGGAGTCCTTGGACCCGGAGGAGCCGCACGCCGTCAGGCCCAGGGAAAGGGCGCCGACGACGGCCGCACCGAGCAGGGTCTTGGTAAAGCGGGTGCCAAGCATGGATCTTCTCCGGGAAATGGTAGTTTACGGACGAACCGATTTACTGAGGTTAGCCTAACCATAGGCGAAGCCCTGATGGGAAGGCCCGGCGTGACGTTCCGATCACTACTGCTGCGCGGACTGATACCCGCCGGCGCGATCCTGCTGGCCGCCGTCCTGGCGAGCCTGCTGCTCGGTGCGGGCGACGTGGGACCGTCACGGGCCCTCGCCACCCTGCTCGGTGACGGCGACTCCGACTCCCGGTTCACCGTCTTCCACCTGCGCGCCCCCCGGACGGCCGTCGCGCTCGCCGTCGGCCTCGCCCTCGGCGTCGCCGGCGCCGTCCTCCAGGCCGCCGCCCGCAACCCGCTGGCCGAACCCGGCCTGCTCGGCGTCAGCACCGGTGCCTCCTTCGCCGTCGTGGTCGCCATCGTGCTGGGCGCGAGCGCCGCGAGCGTCGGCCCGTACGTCGCCGTGCTCGGCGCCGCCGCCGGCTGCCTGCTCGCCCTCGGCGCCGCCCGGCTGCGCGGCGCGGGCGACGACCCGGTCCGACTCGTCCTCGCCGGCGCCGCCCTGAGCGGACTGATGAACGCCGCCACCGCCGTGCTGCTGCTCTCCGACGCCCGGGCCGCCGACGAGATCCGGTTCTGGACCATCGGCTCCGTCGCCGGGCGCGGCACCGACCAACTCCTCGCCGTCCTGCCCGTCCTGGTGGTCGGTCTGGCGCTGGCCGTGGCCGCCGGCCCCGCGCTGACCGCGCTCAGCCTCGGCGACGACGTCGCCACCGGCCTCGGCCACAAGCCCCGACGCGCCCGCGCCCTCGCGGTCGGCGCCGTCGCCCTGCTGGTCGGCGCCGCCACCGCGATCGCCGGACCGGTCTCCTTCGTCGGCCTGGTCGTGCCCTTCGCCGCACGCGCGTTGGTCGGCCCAGACCTGCGCCGACTGCTCGTGGTGTCCGCCCTGCTGGGCCCGGCCGTCGTGCTGCTCGCCGACGTGGCCTCCCGGCTGGTCGCCCGCCCGTACGAGATGCCGCTCGGCGTGATGACCGCCCTGTGCGGCGCCCCCGTCCTGGTCGCCGTCGTCCGCTCGCACAGAATGCCCGCCCTGTGAACGCCCCCGCCGTGAAGACGCCCACCGTGAACGCCCCCACCGTGAAGACCCCGGCCCTGCCCGTGCCGCCCGGCACCCGGCTGATCGCCCTCGGCGGCCGCTCGGTGCTCGTCCCGGTGCGCCCGCTGCTCGGTTGCGCCGCCCTGCTGGCCGTCGTGGTCGTCGTGACCGCCGTCTGCCTGGCCGTCGGCGAGACCCGGCTCAACCCGGTGGACGCCCTGCGCGCGGCCTTCGGCAGCGGCACGCCGCGCGACGTGCTGCTGGTCGAGAAACTGCGACTGCCGCGAGCCGAGGCCGGACTGGCCGTCGGCGCCGCCCTGGGCGTCGCGGGCTGCCTGATGCAGACCCTCGCCCAGAACCGGCTCGCCACCCCGGACACCGTCGGCTTCAACAACGGCGCCACCGCCTTCGCCGTCGCCTCCGTCACCGGCACCGCCACCCAGCTGCTGCCCTCCGCCGCCGCCCTGGTCGGCGCCACCACCGCGGCCGCGCTCGCCTTCGCCCTCGGCGGCGGCGCCGGCCGCAACGGCTACCGCTTCCTGGTGGTGGGCCTGGGCATCGGCGCCGTCTTCGGCGCGGTGACCAACCTGCTGCTCTCGCGCGCCGCCGTCGACTCCGCCAACGCCGCCTACGCCTGGACGGTCGGCACCCTCAACGGCCGGGACACCGACGCCGTGACCTACCTGCAACTCGGCCTGCTGGTCTGCCTGCCCGCCGGCATGCTGCTCGGCCGCCGGCTGTCGCTGCTGCGCTTCTCCGACGCCGTCGCCACCGGCCTGGGCGTCCGGGTCCGCGGGCTGCGCGTCGCCGTGCTGCTGGTCGCCGTGGTCTGCTCGGGCCTCGCCGTGGCCGTCGCCGGACCGCTCGGCATGATCGCGCTCGCCGCCCCCGAGGCCGCCCGCCGCATCGCCGGACCGCGCTCGGTGCCGGTGCTCACCTCGGCCGTCGCCGGAGCCGCCTTCACCCTGCTCGCCGACCTGATCGGCCGTACCGCCCTGTCGCCGCTGGAGGTGCCGGCCGGCCTGGTCACCGCCGTCGTGGGCGGCCCCTACCTGCTCTGGCTGCTGCTCACCACCCGCCCCCGGAGGACCGCATGACCGCCCGTACCGCGACCACCGACGACGTGCACCGGCTGGAGACCAGCGCGCTCACCCTCGGCCACGACCGCACCATCGTGGTGCGCGAACTCGACCTCGAACTGCCCGCCCGGCAGGTGACCGTCATCGTCGGCCCCAACGGCTGCGGCAAGTCCACCCTGCTCGGCGGCCTGGCCCGGACCATCGCCCCGCGCTCCGGCGCCGTCCTGCTCGACGGCAAGCCGCTCACCTCGCTCCCCACCCGGGCGATCGCCCGGATCATCGGCCTGCTGCCGCAGTCCGCCACCGCCCCGGACGGGCTGACCGTGCGCGACCTCGTCCGCTACGGCCGCCAGCCGCACCAGGGCCTGCTGCGGCAGTGGTCCACCGCCGACGCCGAGGCCGTGGAGCACGCGCTCTCCGCCGCCGACCTGCACGACCTGGCCGACCGCCCGCTGGACACCCTCTCCGGCGGCCAGCGCCAGCGCGCCTGGATCGCGATGGCCGTCGCCCAGGACACCGACATCCTGATGCTGGACGAACCCACCTCGGCGCTGGACATGGGCCACGCGCTGGAGGTGCTGGAGATGGTGCGCGGCCTGACCGAGCGCGGCCGCACCGTCGTCCTGGTCCTGCACGACCTCACCACCGCCTGCCGCTACGCCGACCACATGGTCGCGATGCGCGACGGCCGGGTGGCGGCCCAGGGCGCGCCCCGGGACATCGTCACCCCGGAGCTGGTGCGCGAGCTGTACGGGGTGGAGAGCGCGATCCTCACCGATCCGGTCCACGGCACGCCCGTGGTCTGCCCGGTCGGCCTGGCCCCCCGCCCGGGGGCGGGCCGATGACCTGAACCGCCGGGACGACCTGAACCGCCAGGTCGGGGATCTGTGCGACCGTCCGCCGCGGGCCATCGGCCCGCGGCGGACTCGCTTATGACAACAGCATTGACGTGAAACGGCGCCGCCGGTTTCATGGCTCGCACTTTCCCCCACCCCACCCCCACGACCAAGGCGGTGATCCGTTGGCAACGACGGTGAAGGACACGGACAGCGGTCCGAGAGCAGGCGCGAGCCACGCCACCATGCACAAGTCCATCGGCCTGCTGGACGGCGCGGCGATCGCCGCCTCCAGCACGGCGGCCACCAGCAGCATCGGCATCGGCCTGGGGCTGATGGCCGGCGTCGTCGGCCTCCATCTGCCCGCCATCATGCTGCTGGCCTTCCTGCCCGTCCTCGCCATCGCGGGCGGCTACGGGCGGCTGAACGCGGTCGAGCCGGACGCCGGCAGCAGCTACCGCTGGGTCGGCCGGACGCTCAACCCCTGGCTGGGCTTCCTCACCGGCTGGGTGAACACCGTCGGCACGGTGGTGTTCATGGCGTACACCACCACCGTCACCGGCTCGGCGATCATCCAACTCCTGGACGAAGCGCACCTGCGCAGCATCGCGGGCCTGCGCCTGGACGCCGACTCCACCGTTCAGTGCACCCTGCTCGGCCTCGTGGTCCTGATCGGCGCCGCGCTGGTCGCGGTGCGCGGGCTCGACCTCGCCGCCCGTCTTCAGAAGGCGCTGCTGGTCTTCGAGTACCTGGTGCTGCTCGGCTTCTGCGGCTACGGGCTGTTCGCCGGCGACCAGCCGTTCTCGCTCCAGTGGTACAACCCCTTCGACATCCCCTCCTTCGGCGCGGTGGCCCAGGGCATGGTGCTGGCCGTGTTCTGCTACTGGGGCTTCGAATCGGTGTTCAGCGTCGGCGAGGAGGTGCGTGACCCGCGCGACGCCTCCCGGGGCGGCTTCATCGCCCTGGTGGTGATGATGCTGCTCTTCCTGTTGGCCGGCACCGCCTTCCAACGGGTGCTCCCGCTCGACGAGCTGGCCGACAACGGCGCCCACGGACTGACCTACTTCGGCACCAGACTCGCCCACCAGCCGCTGGCCGCACTGCCGTTGATCGCGCTGATGTTCTCCGCCGTGGCCTCGCTCCAGTCCTCGGTGATCCCCACCGCGCGCGGGATGTACGCGATGGGCCGCGACGGCGTGCTCGGCCCGGTCTGGACCAGGCTCCACCCCCGACACGCCACCCCCGCCGTCGGCACCCTGCTGATCACGGGCGTCGCCGTCGCCCTGGCGCTGGCCTCGATCGCCATCCCCACCGTCAACGACCTCATCTCGGCGGCCGTCAACGCGATCGGCATCATCGTCGCGCTCTACTACGCGCTCACCGCCATCGCGGCCGCCGTCCGCTTCCGCCACCTGCTGCGCACCGACCCGCTCCAGAGCCTGCGAGCCGTGGTCGGCCCACTGCTCGGCGCGGCCGCGCTGCTCGCCGTCGGTGGCTACCTGGCCTGGACCTTCTACGACTCCACCGACCACTTCGAACTCGCCGCCGACAACGGGTGGTTCGAGCTGGCGGTGGTGGCGCTGATGATCGTCACCGGACTCCCGTCCGCGGCCTGGGCCCGCTGGCGGCGCCGGTCGCCGTACTTCCTCCGCCCCGCCGACTGACCGACTCCCGTACGACGCACGAACGGAGCACCACCCATGACCGAGGCCGATCTGGTCTTCACCCGCGGCCCCGTCCACACCGGCGACGCCGCCCGCACCCGGGCCACCGGCCTGGCCGTGACCGGCGAACGGATCACCGCCGTGGGGCACGACGAGATCCGGGAGCTGATCGGGCCGCGGACCGAGGTCGTGGACCTCACCGGCAAGCTGCTGCTGCCGGGCTTCCAGGACGCGCACGTCCACGCGGTCTACGGCGGCGTCGAGCTGGCCGGCTGCGACCTCACCGGCACGGTCGGCGTCGCCGACTACCTGGAGCGGATCCGCGCCTACGCCGGGGCCAACCCCGGCCAGGAGTGGATCACCGGCAGCGGCTGGTCGCTGGAGAGCTTCGACGGAGGGCTGCCGACCCGGCACCTGCTCGACTCGGTCGTCCCCGACCGGCCGGTGTACCTCACCAACCGCGACCACCACGGCGCCTGGGCCAACACCCGCGCCCTGGAACTGGCCGGCCTCACCCGCGACACCCCCGACCCGGCCGACGGCCGGATCGAACGGGAGGCCGACGGCACGCCGAGCGGCACCCTCCAGGAGGGGGCGACCACCCTGGTGGCCCGGCTGGTGCCGCCCGCCATGGCCGCCGACCGGCTGGACGGCCTGCTGCGGGCGCAGCGCCTGCTGCACTCGCTCGGCATCACCGGCTGGCAGGACGCGCTGCTCGGCGTGTTCAACGGCCAGCCCGACCCCTCGGACGCCTACCTGGCCGCCGCCCGCTCCGGGGCGCTGACGGCGAGGGTCACCGGGGCGCTCTGGTGGGACCGCGAGCGGGGCGCCGAGCAGATCCCCGAACTCGTCAGGCGGCGCGCCGAGTTGAGTCACGGGCGGTTCCGGGCCGGGTCCGTGAAGATCATGCAGGACGGCATCGCGGAGAACTTCACCGCCGCGATGACCAGCCCCTACCTGGACGGCTGCGGCTGCGCGACCGCCAACTCGGGCCTCAGCTTCGTGGATCCGGTCGCGCTGCGTGCGTACGTGACCGAACTGGACGCGCTCGGTTTCCAGGTGCACTTCCACGCCCTCGGCGACCGGGCCGTCCGGGAGGCGCTGGACGCCGTCGAGGCGGCCCGCGAGGCCAACGGCCGGCGCGACACCCGGCACCACCTCGCCCATCTCCAGGTGGTCCACCCGGACGACCTGAACCGCTTCGCCCGGCTCGGCGCGATCGCCAACATCCAGCCGCTGTGGGCGGCGCACGAACCGCAGATGGACGAGTTGACCATCCCCTTCCTCGGCCCGGAGCGGGCCGGCTGGCAGTACCCCTTCGGCGCGCTCCAGCGCGCGGGCGCGACCCTCGCGGCGGGCAGCGACTGGCCGGTGAGCAGCCCGGACCCGCTGGAGGGCCTGCACGTGGCGGTCAACCGTATGGAGCCGGGGTCCACGCACGGCCGGGTGTTCCTCCCCGAGCAGCGTCTGGACCTCGCCTCCGCCATCGCCGCCTACACGGCCGGAACCGCCCACGTGAACGGCCATGACGACGCCGGGACGCTGGTGGCCGGGAACCTGGCCGACCTCGTCGTGCTCGACCGCGACATCCTCACCGGGCCCGCGGAGGAGATCGCCGAGGCGCGGGTGCTGCGGACGTACGTGGGCGGCGAGTTGGTCCACTCGGCGGACTGACCGCCGGCCGGAAGCCAGGCACCTGCCCCGGGCCGCTTGCGGGGCGGGTGCCTTTCCCCGTTCGCCCGGGAGGGTGGTTGGGGCCTGCCTGACGCTTCGTCAATCGAGCTGCTCGAGAGCGGAGTTCGGCTGAACCGTGCCGAACCGCGCGAGGCGGGCTTCGGCGGCGTCGAGGAGGAGTTCGAGCGCGTACGGGTAGCCGCTGAGCGGCATGTCGGCGGTGAGCAGGCGGGCGGTGGCGGCGATGTTCGGGTGGGTGGTGGCGTCGAGCCGGGCGTAGGAGGCCTGCCAGACCTCCAGGTC
>NZ_JAFLNG010000139.1 GCF_017427025.1 Streptomyces sp. FH025 | reverse complement strand
CGGACCGGATGCGCACCCTGCTGCGCACCCCCATGTCCGAGCGCCCCGCCTTCGAGCGGACCGCCCGCGAGATGCACCCCTCCGCCGGCGCCGCCCGCAACGTCCCCCGCATCCTCGACCTGACGCTGCGCATCGGCGAGCTGCTGCTGGCCAGCGGCGAGGCCGCCGAGGACGTCGAGGCGGCGATGCTCGGCATCGCGCACGCCTACCGGCTGGACCGCTGCGAGCCGCAGGTGACCTTCACCCTGATCGGCATCTCGTACCAGCCCTCGCTGGTCGAGCCGCCGGTCACCGCGGACCGCGTGGTGCGCCGCCGCACCTCCGACTACACCCGGCTGAACGCGGTGTACGAGCTGGTCGCGGACATCACCGCGGAGAAGGTGACGGTCAACGACGCCTACCGCCGGCTCGCCCTGATCCGCCGCAACCGGCACCCGTACCCGGCCTGGTTCCTCGCCTTGACCACCGGCCTGCTGGCCGGCGCGGCGACCTTCCTGGTCGGCGGACGGTTGGACGACAAGGCCTGGCTGGTCTTCGCGAGCGCCTTCATCGCCGCCGTGCTCGGCGACCGGCTGGCCTCCGCGCTGGCCCGGCGCCGGCTGCCGGAGTTCTACCAGTTCGTGGCCGCCGCGATGCCGGCCGCCGCCTCCGGGATCATCCTCTCCCTCAACGACTGGGGCCTGCGCGGCTCGGTGGTGATCACCGGTGGCCTGTTCGCGCTGCTGCCCGGGCGCGCCCTGGTCGCCGCCGTCCAGGACGGCCTGACCGGCTTCTACATCACCGCCGCGGCCCGGCTGCTGGAAGTGGTCTACCTGGTCGCGGGCATCGTGATCGGCGTCATGGTGATCCTCTACCTGGGCGTCGGCTTCGAGGCGAAGCTCAAACCGGACGAGAGCCTGGCGGGCATCAGCTATCCGCCGGTCCAGATGGTCGCCGCGATGGTGCTGACCCTGGCCTTCGCGACGCTGCTCCAGACCGACCGCCGCGCCCTCGCGCTGGTCACGGTCAACAGCGGCATCGGCTGGGCCAGCTACGGCGCGCTGGTCTACAACGCGGGTGTCAACCCGATCGCAGCTACCGGCGTGGCGGCCGGCCTGGTCGGTCTCTTCGGCCAGCTGATGGCGCGCTACCGCAACGACTCGGCGCTGCCGTACGTGACCGCCGCCATCGGCCCGCTGATGCCCGGTTCGGCGCTCTACCTCGGGATGCTCGCCTTCGCCCAGGGGCACTCCAGCGCCGGCCTGGTGTCGGTGTTCCGGGCGGCGGCGATCGCGATGGCGCTGGCGGTCGGGGTGAACCTCGGCGGCGAGATCGCCCGGCTGTTCCTGAAACTGCCGGTCGGCGCCGAGCTCCCCTCCCTCTACCCGGCGATGCCGCGCCGGGCCGCCAAGCGCACCCGCGGCTTCTGACCGTACGTCGGCGCCCGCACGTCGGTGCCCGCGCCCCGGGCCGCCCCGCGCCGGGCCCCGAGTCGGGTCCCTGTTGGGCCGGTATTGGGCCCCGGGCCATGTCACGGCAGGCAGTACGCAGGACCAGGAACGAAGGTAAGACCCATGACGACACTGCTGGACAGCTACCACGAGCACATCGTCAACGCGCACAAGCAACCGCTGTTCCTGCTGCTGGTCGGCTTCATCACCTCCTTCGTCTTCATCCGGTTCAGCGTGCGGATGATCCGGGCCCAGGTGCGCTGGTGGCCCGGCAACGTCACCCCGGGCGGCCTGCACATCCACCACATGGTGTTCGGCCTGGGCTTCCTGCTGGCCGGCGGCATCGGGGTGTTCGCCACCCACGGCGGCACTCCGTGGATCGGCTGGTTCGGGCTGCTCTTCGGCATCGGCTGCGGCCTGGTGCTGGACGAGTTCGCGCTGATCCTGCACCTGGACGACGTCTACTGGAGCGAGCAGGGCCGCAAGTCGGTGGACGCGGTGATCTTCGGGATCCTGTTCACGTCCCTGCTGCTGATCGGGTACGTACCGTTCGGCGGGCTGCCCGGCGAGGACACCAGGTGGGGCCTGATCACGGTGATCTCGGTGAACGCGCTGGCCTCGGTGATCACCCTTTTCAAGGGCAAGGTGTGGACCGGCCTGCTCGGGATCATGGTCCCCGGTCTGTCCTGGATCGGCGCGATCCGGCTGGCCCGTCCGAGCAGTCCCTGGGCCCGCTGGCGCTACACCACGCGCCCCCGCCGCCGGGCGCGTGCGCTCCGGCGTGAGCGCCTGCTGCACCGGCGTGGGGACCGCGCCCGGACCTGGCTCTTCGACCTGATCGCCGGGGCGCCCGACAAGGTGCCCGCCAACCACCCCGCGGCCCATCGGGTGGCCGAGCAGATGGCGGCCCGGGCCACCGCCCACCTCGACGCGCACGCCGCCCGGGCGCTGGCCCGCCGCCAGGCACGGTTGGCCGACCGCCGTTCGGCTGCCGCCGGCGGCTCCGGGTCGCACGTGCAGGGGGCGCGTCCGAAGCCGGGGGAGGGCGCGGCGTACGGGGCCTCCGGCGCCGTCCCGCTCCGCACCAGCGGGGCGCAGCAGCGTCGCCGGGCGGTCCGGGCCGGGCGCAACCGCTCCTATGCGGTCGGCCCGAGCGGGCTGGAGCGCCGTCCCGGGCGGCACCCCCGCCTGAGGACGCGGACCCGCCGGATCCACCGGTAGTCCGTACGCCAGGGGCGTCCGGCCGGAGTTGATGCGTGGTCGGATCATCAGACAGTCACCCTGTTGGCGGGCCGGGTTCGAGGTGTGAAAAGCGCCGGAGTTGAGAACATGATCGGCGAGTGACCGTTCTGTCACGTGATGGGATGATCCGTCGGACTTTCGCCCCCCGGCCGCCGCCTGCCTGCGCGCCGCTCGGCGTCCGCCGCCGTCCCCTCCGGACCGTGAGAAGGGATGTCTCGTGGCGCGCAGGCTCCTGCCGACCCTCCTGTTGTCCCTCACCGTCCTGCTCGGGCTGCTCCCCGCGGCCCAGGCCGCCCCGGCGGACCCGAAACCGGCGACCGGCCCGGCCGCGGGCGGGCCCGGGGGAGGAGCCGGCGCGGCGGGCCCGTACCCGAGCAGCGAGGAGATCGACCGGGCCCGCGCCGAGGCCGACGGCAAGGCCGCCTCGGTCGCCGCCCTGGAGGCCGCGCTCGCCGCCGCCCGGGCCGAACTCGACCGGGCCGGGCGCGAAGCGGAACAGGCCGTCGAGGCCTACAACGGCGCCCAGCTCGTCCTCACCCGGGCCCGCGCGGAGGAGGCCGCGGCCGCCCAGCGCGCGGCCACCGCCGAGACCGCGCGCTCCGAGGCCGCCGAGGACGCCGCCCGGCTCGCCGCCGAGACCTACCGCCAGGGTGCGGGCGCCGAACTGTCCGCCCTGAACGCCCTGCTCGGGGCGCACGGCCCGCGCGAGGCGGGCGACCGCGCCGCCGTGGTCGGCGTGGTCAGCGAGCGCACCCGGCAGGTCCTGGACGCCGCGACCTCCACGGCCGCCGCCGCCAAGGCCGCCTCCGCCGCCGCGCGTGCCGCCACCGAGACCGCCGAGAAGGCCGCGAACGAGGTCGGCGCGGCCAAGGCCCGGGCCGAGCAGCGGCTCGCCGCGCAGCAGGGCGAGGTCGCCGCCTCCGCGAAGCGCCGGGAGCAACTGCTCACCGAACTGGCCGCCGCCCGTCACACCACCGTCGAGCTGGAGCGCCGGCGCCGCGACGCCCTGGAGGCGATCGCCGCCCGCGAGGCCGAGGCCGCCGCCCGGGCCGCCGCCGAGCAGGCCGCCCGCGAGGCGGAAGCCGCCGCCGATGCCGTCACCACGTTCCAGGCCGCCCCGCCAGCCGCCCGCCCCTGGTCGGCCGAGGGCGCGGCCGCCGCCATCGCCTTCGCCAGGTCCAAGATCGGCCTGCCCTACATCTGGGGCGGCGAGGGGCCGGAGGGCTACGACTGCTCCGGGCTGACCATGATGGCCTGGCGCGAGGGCGGCCGGCAGCTCAACCACTTCGCCGCCGACCAGTACGCCGAGAGCACCCCGGTCACCTACCGCCAACTGCGCCCCGGCGACCTGGTCTTCTGGACCAACACCGGCCGCGCCGCCGACATCTACCACGTCGGCCTCTACATCGGCGACGACCAGATGATCGAGGCCCCCCGCACCGGCGTGCCGATCAAGCAGGCCAGCCTCTGGATCATGGGCACCCCCGACTTCTACGCCCGTCCCTGAGAGCCGTCCTCCGGCGGCTCGGACGACGGCTCGGCGGTCAGTCGGCTCGACGCGCGGGCCAGCAGGTCGATCAGCAGGTCGCGTTCCTCCACGCTGAAGCCGTCGGCGATCCGCCGCTCGATGGCGACGGCCCTCGCGTCGGCCCGCCCGAGCAGGTCGCGGCCCTCATCGGTGAGGCGCACCTCCGTCACCTTGCGGTGCCAGGGGTGCGGCTGCCGGGCGATCAGCCCCTTGGTCTCCAGGTTGGTGAGCACGGTGGCGATGGTCTGCGGGGTGACCAGGCAGGCGCGGGCGAGCGCGGCGGCGGAAACCCCGGGGTGTTCGCCGATCGTGTACAGCGCGACGTACTGCGGAACCGTCAGTCCGAGCGGCCGGAGCGCCGCGTGCTTGGCCGCCATCAGCTCCTGCTCGACCCGTTTGACGTGCAGGCCGAGGCGTTCGGTGAGCGGCATCTCCATGGGGCGATCGTACGCCAGTCCTCGCATCCTGTCTTATGGCAGAGCTCTGGCATGTGTAAGATCACTGCCATCTCTGCCGCTGATCCCGTACGACTGATGGAGGCACCCATGGCCAGCCGTGCACCGCTCGACCGCATCGTGACCGGGTCCGGCCCGGGCCTGGTGCTGATCCACGGCACCGGCGCCGACGCGGCCTCGAACTGGGGACCGCTCATCGACGCGGTGAGCGACCGGTACACCGTCGTCGCCCCGAACCTGCCCGGCGCGGGCGCCACCGCCGTGGACCCGGCACCGATCGAGCTGGACGAACTCGCGGACCGGGTCGTCACCACCGCCCGCGCGGCCGGGCTGGAACGGTTCCACCTGGCCGGCCACTCGGTGGGCGCCGCCATCGCCACGGCCGTGGCGGCCCGGCACCCCGAGGCCGTGACCTCGCTCGCCCTGCACGCCGGATGGGTCAGGACGACCGCGCGCGAGGCGTTCATGTTCGACCTGTGGACGCGACTGCTGCGCACCGACCGGGCCCTGCTGGCCCGCCACCTGATCCTCACCGCGATGGGGCCCGGCCTCCTCGACGCCCTCGACGAGGCCGGGTTCGCCGAGCTGGTCGGGGGCTTCACGGCCATGCTCGACGAGCGGGTGCTCGGGCAGATCGAGCTGGACGCCCGCATCGACCTGCGCGACGCGGTGGGCCGCGTCACCGCCCCCGCCCTCGTGGTGGCGAGCGCGGACGACCGGATCATTCCGACCCACCACCAGCGCGAGCTGGCCGCCGCCATCGAGGGGGCCGAGTACCTCGAAGTCCCCGGCGGGCACGGCCTGCCGTTCGAGGACCCGGCCCGGTTCTTCGCGATCATCACCGAGTACGTGGACGGGCGGCGGGCCCGGGCCGGGGCCGGGGCCGCCTGAGCCCGCGCGGACCTACCCGGTCAGCTCCTCGAACGGCGCGAGGGCCACCAGCCCCTCGGCGGCCTTCGCCAGCTCGGGATCGAGGGTGACCAGGGCGTCCGCCTGGAGCCGGGTCAGCGCCAGGTACTCGGCGCCGAGGGTGTCGGGGAGGCCGAGCCGCTCGGCGATGCCCCACGCGGTGGACTGCAGGACGCGGTCCCCGAGCAGCCGGATGTGCAGGGCGCGCACCCGGTCGAGGACGCGGTCCGCCTCCTTCCTGGTCAGTCCGCCGCGACGGACCTCGCCGTAGAGCAGCGAGAGCAGCTGCGAGCGCAGCAGGGTCGGGGCCAGCAGGTGGTGACCGTCCGGGGCCGCCCCGTCGCCGTCCCGGACCAGCCGCAGGGCCACCTCCGGGGTGATCACGTACTTCGTCACGGCCGATCGCCTCCTCGTCGCGCGCGAACGATGCGGCGACCAGTCAACCCCCGTCGACGGCCCGGCCGGTGGAGCCCGGCGGCGGTGTCGCGGACCGTCGGTTCCCAGGCCGGTGAGCGGCTCCGGCCGTCATCGCGCCGATGTCGGTGCCCCGCGCTAGCGTTGCCGCTCCGATCGATCCTGAGGAGGCGCGGTGCGGCTGCGGAACGTCGAAGCGGGCGATGTCGAGGCGTACGTCCGGATGCGGTGCGATGCGGCGATGATGTCCGAGCTGGGCGGCCCGCTGCCCAGGGAAGCGGTGGAGGCGCGGCTGGCCAAGGACCTCGCCCTGGTGGCGGCGGACAGCGCCTGGATCAGGATGATCGTCCCGGACGGCGCCGACGACGGCGAGGCGGTCGGCACGGTCACGCTCTGGCGCTACGAGGAGAACGGCGTCACCGTCACCGAGATCGGCTGGATGGTGCTGCCCGAGCACCAGGGCCGCGGCCTCGCCAAGGCCGCGGTGCGCCAGGTGCTGGACGCCGCCGCGAAGGACGGCCGCTGGGGCGAGGTGCACGCCAACCCGGGGGTCACCAACGGCCCGTCCAACGGGATCTGCCGCGCGCTCGGCTTCCGGCTGCTCGGCGAGGGGGAGGTCGACTTCGGGGAGCGGATGCTGCGCGTCAACCACTGGGTCGTGACGCCGGGGGAGCACATCCGATCGGTGGCACGCGCCCGATGACCGGCGGCGCGCACCCGATCGGGCACGGAATAAATCGGATGCCGCCGCCGAAATCCCGCCCTACGGTGGCTCCATGGGCAACAGCAACGAGGACGCGGCCGTTGACGCCGTGAACGGCCTTCAGGTGCGTGCGATCACCGAGGACGAGGTGGGGGCGTGGGACCGCGCGCTGGCCTTCGGGTTCCTGCGCCCCCACGCGGGCGACGCGACGGAGGTGCGCCGCCGGCAGTGGGAGACTAGTCGGCTGGTGGCCGGCTTCGACGGGGACCGCCAGATCGCCACCTTCCGCAGCCTCGACGCCGAGCTGACCGTCCCGGGCGGAGCCGTCGTCCGGGCCGACGCGATCACCAACGTCACGGTCACCGCCACCCACCGCCGCCGGGGCCTGCTCAGCGCGATGATGCGGCGCGACCTCGACTCCGCCGCCCGGCGCGGCTGCCCGGTGGCCATCCTGTGCGCCGCCGAGTACAACATCTACGGCCGGTTCGGCTTCGGTCCGGCCACCCGGGGCAGCGGCTGGCGCATCGACCTGCGCCGCACCCGAGGCCTGCGCGAGGGCCTGCCCGGCGACCCGGGCGGCCGGACCGACTTCGTGACCCTCGCGGAGCAGCGCGAACTCGGCGCCGAACTGTACGACCGCTGGCGACGCACCCAGCCGGGCGCGATCGACCGCGACGCGCTCTGGTGGCAGCGGAACACCAACGAGATCCAGGTCCCGGGCGACGACTTCAAGGAGCCCTTCACCGCCGTCCACCGGGACGCCGACGGCGAGGTCACCGGCCTGGTGGTCTACCGGATCGAGAACAAGTGGGACGGCGCCTATCCCGACAGCACGCTCACCGTCAGCGAGTTCATCGCCCTCGACCTGCCCACCGCCGTCGAGCTGTGGCGCCTGGTCCTGTCGGTGGACTGGGTGGGCAAGGTCGTGGTGGAGAGCCTCTCCCCGGACGACCCGCTGCCGCTGCTGCTCCAGGATCCGCGCGCGGCGACCCCGCACGAGGACGACGGCGACGTCATGTGGCTGCGGGTGCTGGACGTGGCGGCCGCGTTCGACGCCCGGACGTACGGCGCCCCCGGCCGGGTGGTGCTGGAGGTCGACGACAAGTCCGGCTACGCCTCCGGCCGTTGGGCGCTGGAGGTGGCCGAGGACGGCACCGGCCGCTGCACCCGGACGACGGACGACGCCGACCTCGCGCTCGGCGCCTCCCCGCTGGGCTCGCTCTACCTGGGCGCCGAGACCGCCCCGAGGCTGGCCGCCGCCGGGCTGGTCACCGAGCTGCGGCCCGGCGCGGCCGCCGCCGCCGACCTGCTGCTGCGCACCCCGCTCCGGGCCTGGACGCCGACCGGTTTCTGAACCGGGATCCGAGTCGTGCGCCGAGCCGCTCGGATGCGCCGGAGGCCGGCCCGTACCCGACGGGCCGGCCTCCGGCCGTTTCACACATCGCGAACCATCCGCCGCCCAGGGCTACTTGGCGGCTGGCTACTTGACGGCGGTCTTCCCGATGGTGGGCAGGATGAAGTCCTGGATCAGCCCCTTGGCGTCGCGCACGATCGGCCGGAACACCCGGTAGCGCGACAGGTTGATCACCCGGGCCGCCATCGGCGTGGAGCGCCGGACGAACTCCCTGGTCCGCTCGGTGTCCTCGGTCCGGTCGAAGACCCAGTAGAGCACCACGACCATCAGGTGCAGCCACAGCACGTCGGGCAGCAGCTCGACGAGTTCGGCGTCCAGCTTCGGCGCCAGCTCCGAGCCCTGGAGGACCTCGCGGAACAGCTCAACCGCCGTCGCCCGGGCCGGGTGCGACTCGTCGGAGAACGGGCTCAGCGAGCTGGTCGGGTCGGCGGCGGTGCGGAAGAACTGGGCGGAGAACTCGTGGTAGGGCACGGCCGTGTCCAGCCAGGAGTCCAGCGCGATCTGGAGCCGCTCGGCGAAGTCCCGGGTGTGGGCCATGCGGCGCCTGGCGTCGGCCGCGTGGTCGTGGGTCATCCGGTCGTAGAACCCCTGGATCAGGAATTCCTTCGCCGAGAAGTAGTAGTAGGCGTTGCCGACCGAGACGCCCGCCTCGGTGGCGATCGCGCGCATCGTGGTCTTCTCGTAACCCCGCTCCTGGAACAGCCGCATGGCCGTTTCCAGGATCAGCGCCCGGGTCGCCTCGCTCTTGTCGGTCTTGGGCTGGGCCCGGCCGCCGGGCAGGGGCCCGGGGTCCGTGCCGGGTGCGGCCGGGGTTCCGGCCGCACCCTGCTCGCCGTCCGTTCGATTCGTCGATGCCAGGTCGTCCACAGGCATGAGCCTAGTCGGAGACGAGGTTCCACCCGGTGTCCTTGTCGTCGGTGCGCGCGGCACCGAATGCCCCCTCCGCATTCGGTACCACGCCCACCGCCCCCGTCATTTCGAACGCGTTCAAAATCTCGGGAGTAATGTAGGCGGTTCGGTTGAACATGTTCAACTCCATCTCTGTGGGAGGCTCGTCACATGATCGGTTCAGGGCAGACCACCATCCGGCACGGCGGAGCGCGCGATGCCGCGAGCGTCGCCGAGCTGCACGCCGACAGCTGGCGCACCACGTACCGGGGGATCGTCCCCGAGCAGGCGCTCGGGGACGGACTGGCCGGCCAGCGGCGCGAACTGTGGGAGCTGCGCCTGGAGGCCGACTACGGGGAGCCGGAGAACACGCCCGTCCTGCTGATCGCCGAACGGGCCGGTGAGACGGCCGGATTCATCTATCTCGTGCCCCAGCCGGACGGCCGGGTACTGGTGGACAACCTGCACGTGCGCCCCGGTCGGACCGGTGGCGGCATCGGCCGCGAACTACTGGCCGCGGCCCGGGCCCTGGTCGCCGAGCGGCACCCCGGGGCCGAGCTGTTCCTGGAGGTCCTGCGCGACAACACCCGGGCGATCGCCTTCTACGAACGCGAGGGCGGCGTACGGATCAGGGCGCAGGAGGGCGTCTTCCCGGGCGGCTACCTGCTGCCCGAGTACGTGTACGCGTGGCCGGCCGGGCGGGAGCCCGTCCGGGCCTAGTCATGTCGACGGGCCGGTCGCACCGGTGGGTCCCGTCGGTGGTGTCGGTGATGTCGGTCGGTGGTGTCGGCCGGATCAGTCGTGGTCGTAGACGGTCACCGGCACTCCGCGTACCGCCAGCCGGTCCGTCACCAGCGGTTCGACCCGCTCCCAGCGCCCGCCCGCCAGGCCGCAGCCGATCCGCGGCATGTGGACGGAGGCGCCGAGTTCGAGCGCGTGCCCGCCGAGGGCGGCCAGCGCGGTGTCGATGGCCTCGTACCGCACCGGCACTCCGGTGGAGCGCCCGGTCCGGATGCCGCGCTGGCCGACCAGGTTGGCCACCCAGACCTGCGGCTCGACCTGCACCAACTGCACGGCGCCGAGGCCGAAGTCGTTCTTCGCCCGCTCCCGGTGCCAGCGTCGGTACGCCGCCTCGGGCTCGGACCAGCGTCTGGACAGCGCGAGCACGAAGCCCTTGCCCCAGCCGCCGAGGTCGTTGCAGACGTGCGCGATGACCTTCACGCCCTTGCCTCGGGGCGCGGTGGCATCGCCTCGGACGTAGGTGATTTCCCCCATGCCTCGACGTTAGAGGGAGGCACTGACAACGCGCTCGGGATTTTCCGCGGACCGCTCCGGCCGCACCCGCAGGTGCCGCCGCCCGGCCAGCGCGACCAGGAGGGCCAGCGCGGCGGCGCCGGCGGGCAGGGCGTAGCCGGTGCCGGGGGCGGCGTGCTCGGCGATCGCCCCGGCGAGCGCCGCACCGGCCGAGATGCCGACCACGATGCCGGACACCGCGACCGCCATCCCCTCGTTGAACTGCCGCTGCGGCAGTAGCTCCTGGACCAGCGTCATCCCGGTGACCATGGTCGGCGCGGTGGCCGTGCCGGCCGCGAACAGCACCGCCCCGAGCGGCACGAGTCCGGCCCCGCCCAGCCCGGCGGCGAGCGGCAGCAGCAGCACCCCGGCCATCGCCGCCACTCCGAGCAGGAAGCGCACCCCCGGCGCCCGGCGCGGCGTCAGCAGCCCGAACAGCAGCCCCGCCACACAGGATCCGGCCGCGACCAGGCCCAGCAGCAGCCCGGCCGCCGGCTTGTGGCCGAGCGCGTCGGCGTAGGCCACGGTGGTGATCTCGGTCGCGCCGAAGACCATCCCGGTGGCCAGGAAGGTCAGCACCAGCACCCGCAGCCCGGGCACCCGCAGCGGTGAGCCGTGCGCGCGCCCGGCCGCCGCGCGGGCCGGCAGCGGCGGTTCGGTGCGCCGCTGGGCGGCGAACAGCAGCGCGCCGGAGGTGCCGAGGACGCCCGCGGTGAGCAGTCCGGCCTCCGGGGCGACCGTGGTGCAGAGCACCATCGCGAGCACCGGCCCGGCCATGAAGCAGAGTTCGTCCAGCGCCTGCTCGAAGGAGTTGGCGAGGTGCCGGGCGGCCGGGTCGTCCCGGTACAGGTGTGCCCAGCGGGAGCGGGCCATGCCGCCGAGGTTGGGCGCGGCCGCGGCGGCCGCCCAGCAGGCGTACAGCGTCCAGTCGGGCGCGCCGAGCCGGACGCACAGCAGCAGGGCGACGAGCGGGACGGCGTTGTACAGCGCCGCCGGTACGGCCACCCGCGCCTGCCCGTGGCGGTCCACCAGCCGCCCGAGCAGCGGCATCCCGATCGCGCCGGTGATCAGCCCGGCCGCCGAGACCGTCCCGGCCAGCGCGTAGGAACCGCGCCGTTCGGCGAGCAGCACCACCAGCGAGACGCCGTTCATCGACAGCGCGAGCCGGCCGAGCAGCCCGGTCAGGGTGAAGGCGACGGCGCCGGGGGTGGCGAACAGCCGCCGGTAGGAGGCGAGGAGGGCGCGCGAGGGCAAGCAGGCTCCCGGGCAGGAGGGAAGGGGGATGCGCCCAGCCTCGCGGCGCCGGGGGCCCGGCGTCCAACACCGGTTCCGCCGAATTCACAACGGACTGTTGTCAATGCGCTTGTTAGTCTCCGCGGATGCCCCGTGACCTGCACCCCCGACTGCTCCGCGGCTTCGTCGCGACCGCCGAGACGCTGCACTTCGGCCGGGCCGCCGAGCGGCTGCACGTCGCCCAGCAGGCGCTCAGCCGGGACGTCCGGGCCCTGGAGGGCCTGCTCGGCGCGGCGCTGTTCACCCGCACCACCCGCAGCGTCGAGCTCACACCGGCCGGGCGGCGACTGCTGCCCGGGGCGCGTCGGCTCCTCGCGCTGCAGGACGAGATCCTCGCCGAGGCCGGAGCGGGCACCGGGGCCGCCGCCCGGCCGCTGCTGGTCGACCTCAACAGCGACGTCACCGGCCCGGACATCACCGGCGACCGGGTGCTCGAACGGGCCCGCGCCGCCTGGCCGGAGGGCGAACTGCTGGCCCGGTTCCACGGCGGCCTGGCCGCGGCCGCCGCCGAACTGCTGGCCCACCGGCTGGACGCCTCCTTCGGCCGCTTCGCCGGGCTGCCCGCCCCGGTGCGCGGCCAACTCGCCCAGCTGCCGGTGCGGTTGGAGCGGATCTCGGTGATGATGGCGGACACCCACCCGCTGGCCGACCGCCCGGTGCTGCGGCTCGCCGAACTGGCCGGTCACCCCGTCGACATCTGCGCGGGCAACCCGGCCACCACCGAGTGGGCCGACCTCGGCGCCCGGTTGCTGCGCGAGCACGGCCTGACCGCGGCCGCGCCGTACGTGCCGCCGGTCGGCGTGGACGAGACCGCCCGCTACCTCGCCCGGCACGGTGATCCGATGCTGACCACGGTCGGCGGGCCGAGGATCCCGGGGGCGGTGAACGTGCCGCTGGTGGAGCCGGTGCCGCTGAGCCTGGTCAGCCTGGTGCACCGGCCCGGCGAACGCCACCCGGGCCTGCGGGCGCTGGCCGGGGCGGCGGGCGAGCTCGGCGCGGCCGAGGACTGGCTGCGTCGCCCGCCGGGCAGCTGGCTGCCCTCGGCGGACGCCGAGCTGCTGGACCGGCCGTAGGGGCAGGTCAGGCCGAGTCGATCGGCCGTAGGGGCCGGTCAGGCCGAACGGCACCGCCCCTGCCCCGGGGGGATGGGCAGGGGCGGTGGGTCGGTGGTCCGGCGGCACGGGCCGCCGGGGCCGTGGACGGCCGGGTCAGGCCGCCTTGACGGCGGAGATGTCGAAGCTGAGCTTGACCTTCTCGCCGATCAGCACGCCGCCGGTCTCCAGGGCCGCGTTGTAGGTCAGGCCGAAGTCGGTGCGGTCCACGACGGCCTTGCCCTCGAAGCCGACCCGCTCCGCGCCGTACGCGTCGGTGGCGCTGCCGGTGTACTCCAGGTCCAGGACGACCGGGCGGGTGGTGCCCTTGATGGTGAGCTCGCCGTGCATCCGGTAGGCGTGGTCGCCGAGCGCCTGGGCGGAGGTGCTGCGGAAGTGGATCTCCGGGTGGGTGTCGACGGCGAAGAAGTCGCTGGTGCGCAGGTGCTCGTCGCGCTGGGCCTGGTTGGTGTCGATGCTCGCGACCTTGATCACCAGGTCGGCCGAGGAGTTGCCCGGCGTGGCGCCGTCCAGGTGCAGGCTGCCCTCGTACTCGGCGAAGCGGCCCTTCACGTTGGTCACCATGGCGTGGCGCACCGAGAAGCCGATCTCGCTGTGGGTGTTGTCGATGGTCCAGTCGCCGGTCAGGTGCGACAGGTCCGGGCCGGCCGGGGTCTGAACGGCGGCGGGGGTGGCGACAGCGGTCTTGGTGCGGTTGAACAGGCCCATGGCTCCTCCTCGGGTTCGAAGCCATTTGTTTAGGCTTCAACTTCTTGGCTCCACAGTACGACGCTTTCGTTCAAGTTTCAACCATGACCTTCAGGCGTCCCCCGAACGGCTCAGCGGACCGGCCCTGTCGGACCGCCCGACTAGGCTGCGAAGGACGGTTCAA
>NZ_JAFLNG010000138.1 GCF_017427025.1 Streptomyces sp. FH025 | reverse complement strand
CACCGTTCGATCTAGGGTTACAACCTTGCCTGATCGAACTGCCGGACGCACATGTACGTGACGTCCGGTGGCCGCGCCCCCGGGTGCCTACCCGGCGCGGTGACGGGAGGCGGCCGCCGCGCCGGAACGGCGGGCCCGCAGCAGTTCGATCGCCACCGGGATCACCGAGACCAGCACGATGCCGACCAGGATGGCCTCGATGTTGTCCCGGACGAAGGGGATCTGGCCGAGGAAGTAGCCGAGCACGGTGACGCCGCCGCCCCACAGCACGCCGCCGAGCACGTTGAACACCACGAAACTGCGGTAGTTCATCCTGCTCACCCCGGCGACGATCGGGGTGAAGGTCCGCACGATCGGCACGAAGCGGGCCAGCACGATCGCCTTCGGACCGTGCCGGTCGAAGAAGGCGGCGGCCTTCTCGACGTTCTCCTGCTTGAAGACCCGGGAGTCGGGGCGGCGGAACAGGCTCGGGCCGACCTTCCTCCCGAACAGGTAGCCGACCTGGTCCCCGGCGATCGCGGCGAGCACGATCAGCGCGCAGACCAGCCAGAGCGGCTGGTGCAGGTAGGTGCCGCCGGCCACCAGCAGGCCGGTGGTGAAGAGCAGCGAGTCGCCGGGGAGGAAGAAGCCGATCAGGAGGCCGGACTCGGCGAAGACGACGGCCAGGATGCCGATCAGTCCGAAGGTGGAGATCAGGTTGGTCGGATCGAGCCAGGACGGGCCGAGGGCGAGGCTGGTCACGGGGCGGGCGCTCCTGGAGGTCGGGTCTTGGCAATGGAATGGTAAAGCATTGACAAAGACTCGACCCGGGCCGGAAAGGTTCCCGGCCCGGTCGCGGTGGCGGCCGGGGCCGGGGCCACCCTGACCCCGGCCCGGCCCTCAGAGCCCGTAGCGCTCGCTGACCTCCTCGTGCCGGGCGACGTCCGCGCCCGCTGCCTTGGCCAGGGACGTCCAGGCCATCGGGTGCGGCCAGTGCCCGGTGAGTCGGTGCAGCAGGGCGTCGGCCTCGGCGGCGGAGGCGGTCGGTGGCACCCCGACGGCGGCGAAGACGCCGGGCAGCGTGCCGTCCTCCTGCGCCGGGTCGGTGATCCGGTACTGCTCACCGCTGTACGCCCAGAGCGCGAAGTCGGCCTCCTGGAGCCGCTCGCGCAGCTCGGTCCAGGCCTCGTCGCCGGGCCAGGCGCCGTCGATCCAGTGGGTGGTGTAGCCCGCCGGGTCGAGCAGGGTGAGCAGGCCGAACACCGGCTGCCAGCTCCGCCGCTCCTCCTCGGGGGCGTCCTCGGCGGGGGGCTGCTCCAGCAGGGCCGGGCCGAAGACCACCACGTCGCCGTGGTTGAGCGGCACGTCCTCGCGCAGCACCGGCAGGATCCGGGCCGTGGCCGGGCCGGTGCGCACGGCCGCCACGTCGACGGGCGAGCCGTCGGTGCGGGCCGTCCGGACCGCGACCAGCTGCCACTCCTCGTCCACCGGCCCCTCGGCCGCGTCGAACTCCATGCCCAGCCGCGCGCCGGTGGTACGGACCACGGCCCAGTCCCGGTTGGCGCTGGCCGCGGTGATCAGGTGCCAGAGGTCGGACTCCCGCACCGCCTGGTGGCCCTCCTCCGGCGCGGTCTCCTCGGCGGGCCGGGCGTGCTCCAGCAGCTCCTGGTAGAGGCGCTGCGCGGTGGCGTGGTCGCCCAGCTCGGTGGCGGCGGAGGCGGCCAGGCGGCGGGTGTTGACCAGGGTCGGATCCAGGGCCAGCATCGCCCCGCACTGCTCCAGCACCTCGGCCCAG
This sequence comes from Streptomyces sp. FH025, assembly GCF_017427025.1. Taxonomy (GTDB): domain Bacteria; phylum Actinomycetota; class Actinomycetes; order Streptomycetales; family Streptomycetaceae; genus Kitasatospora. Next base: position 11,798 of record NZ_JAFLNG010000138.1, on the reverse strand, counting down.
CGGCCCTCGGCCGCGGCCCAGCGGGCGCGTATCCAGTGCGCGTCGGCCGGGCTCGTGTCGGCCAGCCGGTCGGCGAGGCGGCGCACGCCGTCGGCGTCCCCGGCCTCGATCAGGGCCTGGCCGAGCGTGCCGGTCAGCACCTCGCTGCCCGGGTCGGCGTCCAGCCACCCCCACAGCAGGTCGGCGGCGGCCCGGGCGTGGCCGAGCCCGCCGAGCACGGTGGCCAGCAGGACGGCCAGTTCGGTGGCGCCGGCCTGCTCACCCCGGTACCGGTCCAGGGCGACGGAGAGCAGGTCGGCGCCGGTCTCGTAGGGCACCTGAGCCTCGGCCAGGTGCGCGACCAGCTCGCCGGGCGGCACCGGCAGCTCGGGCACCGGCAGCGCCTCGGCGGCCGCACGCAGGGCGGCGACCTCCTCGGTGACGCCGTCGGTGCGACGCAATTGGGTGAGCTTACGCTCTCCGGTCGTGGCGAGCGCCAACGCGACGGTGCGGGCGCCGCGGGCCAGCGCGAGCCGACCCGCCGCCAGCAGCAGGTCCACGCACGGGCGGTGCGAGCCGGCGTCGTCCAGGTAGCCGACCCAGCCGGCCAGCGCGACGCCCAGCTCGGCGTCGTTCGCCCAGGCGTCGGCCGCGACCAGCAGCTCGACCGTCTCCGTCCACGTCCCGCGCAGATCGGCGTGCCGCTCGGCCTCGTCCCGCTCGGGCAGCAGGGCGAGCGCCTCGGCGACCCGGCCGATCGAGGCGAGCGCGCGGGCCCGCAGCAGGGCGCCCCAGCGCCGGTCGCGCTCGTCGAGCTCCTCGCCCTGTGCCCGGGCGGCCCGTTCGGCGGTGTCCAGCAGGGACAACACCTCCTCGTGCCGGCCCAGCAGGTGCAGGGTGCCGGCCCGGGCCTGGTGGAAGCGGAGCGAGACCCGCTGGCCGGCCGCCTGCATCCGGGCGGCGGCGGTGTCCAGGTGGGCGAGCGCCTCCACGGCCCGGCCGTCGTCCTCAAGGGCGTCGGAGTACTCGCGGGAGAGGCAGTCGTAGCAGGCGCGGCCGGGCTCGATCCGGTCCAGCGTCTCGCCGACCACGTCGAGCCGCTCCGTCACGTACCCGGGGCCGTCGACCCGGGCGTGGCAGATCGCGAAGTCCTGCACCACGCAGACGGACTGCGGGCAGTCGAGGGTCTCCTCCCGGTGGGCGAAGTCCAGCAGGTCGACCACCTCGGACATCACCGCCTCGCCCTGCTGGCGCTTGTTCAGCAGGTTCTGCATCCGCCAGTGCCGCAGGTACACCTCGACCCAGGGCAGGCCGAGCGCCCGTGCGGAGGCGACCGCCTCCGGGTACATCGCGTCGAGCTGCGCGTTGCGCCCCTCGGTGGCGTGGTCGGGCAGCTCGTACATGGCGTCGGCCAGCCGCCAGTGGCCGGCCTCGGCCAGCTGCCGGTGGGTGTCGCGCACCCAGGCCCAGATGTCCGTCGTCATGTCCTGTCCCCCTGCGTCGTGCTGATGAGTTGTCTACCGCGAGCCACTGACAATCCGTCCGTCACGCCTGCTCCGGCAGTGCCCCGGGGCTGTCCGGGACGTCCGGCAGGCCGGCCGGGACGGCGGCGGTCAGGGCGGAGACCGCGGTGCCGATGCCGGCCAGCGCGGCGCCGAGGTCGCCCTCGGCGGGGCCGGTCGAGGCCGCGGCCATGATCACCTTGAGCGAGCGGAGCAGCCCGGCCGCGGTGGCGCTGCCGGTGTGCCCGGCGCGGTAGGCGGCGAGCAGGTCCTGGACGGCCGGGCTGGCCAGGTTGAGGTAGAGCCGGGCCCGGACGGCTCCGTCGGTGCGGGCGGTGAACGCCCGGGCCAGGCGCAGGGCGGCGGACGGGATCCGGGCGTCGGCCTGGTCGTCCTCGATCCGGGCCTTCAGCTCGGCCTCGCGGTCCGGCACCAGGACCAGCGGCAGGCCGGGCGGGTCGAAGCGGGCCGGGACGAGTTGCTCGCCGCGGTCGGCGAGGGCGCCGGCCAGCCAGGCCGACTCCTCGGGCGGCAGCGGGCGCTCCGGGTCGCGGAACAGTTCGCGGTTGCCCTGCTCGCTGCCCAGCTCGACCAGCCGGCAGCCGCGCAGCTGGGCGTAGCGGCGCAGGAACGGCAGGACGGCGTAGCGGTCGCCGCGGGCGATCGGCACCCGCATCGCCCGGTACAGCATCTCCTCGAAGCCGCCGCCGCTGCCGAGCGCGACGTGCACCGCTCCCCCGCCGGCCGCGCGCAGCCCGCCGGCGGTGAGGTCGCCCTGGGAGGTGGGCACCGGGACGTCGTCGGCGAGCAGGGTGAACAGCCGTTCGTCGCAGAGCGCGGCGCCGAGCAGGTCCTGGCCGTGCCGGGTGAGGACGCGGCGCCAGGCGGCGGGCCGCAGCCGCGCCGTCTCGTACAGGCCGTCCACGATGGCGTCGGCGAGGACCTTCCGCAGCGCCTGGTAGTGCTCGTCGCGCTGGAGGTCCTCGCGGCTGGCGGTGGGGGTGAGCCGGTTGGACTCGACCACACCGCCGATGAACCCGGCCCAGCTGGGCAGCAGGTCGCGGGCGTCCTCGGCGAGCAGCATGCCGCGCAGGTAGACGGCGAGGTCGCGGTTGTCGCTGCTGCCGTAGGTGCCGCCGTCCTGGACCCAGAGCAGGCCGGCCGCGTCGGTGACGCCCTCGACCGGGTCGACCGGGAAGGCGGTGAGCGGCTCGAAGCGGCGGCCGAAGGCGGCGGCGAAGCGCATCCGGGCCTCGTACCGGTCGCCATCGGAGGGGCGACGCGGAGCGTCTCCGGCAAGGGTGGTGGGCGACGGGTGGGCCTGCTGGCGCCAGGGCACCCGGACCGCGTTGACGGGCTGCTCGTCGTCACCGACGTGGACCGGTATCGGCAGCAACACGCAGTAGCGGGCGAGGACTTCGCGCAGCGCCTGCTCGTCGGCGAGGTGGGCGTGCTCGGTCTTGAGGGTCAGCTCGACCACGGTGCCGGGCTGCGGCCGGGCGGGCACGGGCTCGACCTGGTACTGCTCGCCGCCGCGGCTGCGGTAGCGGTGGCCGAGCCCGGGCTCGCGGTGCGAGGTGGTGGTGACGGTGACCTCGTCGGCGACGGAGAAGGCGGAGAGGAAGCCCAGGCCGAAGGCGCCGATCAGCTCCTGGTTGCCGGTCAGTTCGCGCAGCATCCGGGTGTAGCCGGTGCCGACGGTGGCGAGGTAGGCGTGGATCTCGGGCTCGGTGAGACCGGCTCCGGTGTCCTCGATGGCGACGGTGCGCCGCGCGGCGTCGGCGCGCACCCGGATCAGCGGCCGGTGGTCGCCGTCCGGGTCCTCCAGGAACCGTCGGGTGTGCGAGTCGTGCGCGTTCTGGACGAGTTCGCGCAGGGCGACGAGCGGGGTGGAGTAGAGGTGGGTGGCGAGGACGTTCACCAGGCCGCCGAGATCGACCTCGGTCGTCCGCAGTTCCTCGGCGGGGGTGGGCTCGATCGGGGCACCTTCAGACATGGGTCCCCAGTGTGCCAGTGCGACTATCTGTCGACCATTTCTTTCCGCCTGACGATATGACGGATCCCGGTCAACTCGCCGCGCCCGTGACCGGCACCGGCACGTCCGCTACCGAGCGCCCCCTCGAGCACCGCCTCCGCAGGTGCCGAGCACCGCCCGGCCGAGACGCAGCAGGCAGTCTCCGAGGTCGGGCCTCGCACTGTGCGGACGGTTCCGCACCCCGTCGTTGACCAGCGAGAACAGCGCGTGCACCCGGATCCGGGCGCCCGCGGCGTCGAGCTCCGGGCGCACCTGCCGCAGCAGGTCGACCCAGGTGCGCAGGAAGTCCCGCCGGAAGTCCACCGCGGCCCGGCGGTCCGGCGGGGCCAGCCGTTCGGTCTCACTGAGCATCGCGCCCAGGTAGTCGCCGTTGCGCAGCGCGAAGCCGACGTACGCGCCGAGCCCGGCCTCCAGCGCCGCCCCGGGCCCGGCGGCGGCGCGGATCGCGCCGTCCACCTCGTGCCCGAGCCGCTCCCGGCTGCGCACCAGCGAGGCCGCGAGCAGCTGCGCCTTGCTGTCGAAGTGCCGGTACACGCTGGGGCCGGAGATGCCGACGGCGGCGCCGAGTTGGTCGGTGCTGACGTTGTCGAAGCCGCGCTGGTGGAACAGCCGGACGGCCGCCGCGAGCAGCTCCTCCCGCCTGGCCGGCGGCCCGGGCCGCGGCACCGGCGGCGCCACGGGGGCGACGGCCGCGCCGTCCAGCGACACCGCGAGGACGGCCGCCACCAGTTCGCGCAGCAGCGCCTCGGCCCGGCGGGGCTGCGGCACGGCCGACTGGTAGGACAGCCCGGCGCAGGCCGAGAGCGCCGACCAGCAGAGCAACTCGGCGTCCTCGTCCGACAGTTCGGCCCTCTCGGCGCGCAGTACGGCGGCCATCAGGGCGACGTCGGCACGGAGTTCGCGACGCAGCGCCGCCCGCCGGGCCGGCGGCAGCAGCCGGGCGTCGCGCTGCACCAGGGTGCCGAGCTGACGGTGACCGACCGCTACTTCGGCCAGCACGGTGGCGAGTTCGGCGGTGCTGTCGGCCGCGCGCAGGCCGTCGGCGAGCTCGTCCAGGCCCAACCGGACGGCGCGGTCGAGGAGTTCGGGCTTGCCGCGGAAGTGCCGGTAGAGGGCGGGCGCGGTGATGCCGACCCCGGCGGCGACCTCGGTCATCGAGACCTGGTGGTAGCCGCTGCGGTGGAACCGGTCGGCGGCCACGGCGAGGATCTGGGCGCGTCGGCCGGGCGGCCGTCGGACCACCATGGCGGGCCTCCCTCCGGTCCGTCGGGCATGCCGTCGTGCATGCCGCCCCGCACGGCGTTGTGCATGGCGTCGTGCATGCCGTCGTGCATGGCTCCGTGCATGGCGTTCGAAGGCTAGCAAGGATTCACTTGAGGACCGCGCCGACCGGATCTTCCGGGGCGTCGAACTCTGGACAGCCGAAGCTACCCCGGATTAACTTGTGGGGCCACCACCTGGCACGTTCCGCCTCGGCCGGTACGCCGGCCGGCACCGTCGAAGGGAGCGCCGCCGTGCGCCGCACCGTCTTCAACGAGGACCACGAGGCCTTCCGGGAGACCATCCGGGACTTCATCGCCAACGAGGTCGTCCCGGTCTACGAGAGCTGGGAGGCCGAAGGCCACCCGCCCCGCGACTTCTACCGCCAGCTCGGCGCGCTCGGCATCTACGGCATCGAGGTGCCGGAGGAGTACGGCGGCGCGGGTGAGAGCGGTTTCAAGTACCAGGCGGTGGTCGCCGAGGAGACCGCCCGGGCGGGCGTGAGCTTCGGCTCCTCCGGGGTGCACACCGGACTGGTGCTGCCCTACCTGCTGGAGTACGCGACCGAGGAGCAGAAGCGGCGCTGGCTGCCCGGCTTCGTCTCGGGCGACATCATGACCGCGATCGCGATGACCGAGCCGGGCGCCGGATCCGACCTCGCGGGCATCACCACCACCGCCCGGCTCTCCGAGGACGGCACCCACTACGTCCTGAACGGCGCCAAGACCTTCATCACCGGCGGCGTGCTGGCCGACCTGGTCCTGGTGGTCTGCCGCACCTCGCCGTACGACCCGGAGAACCGCCGCGCCGGCCTGTCCATCCTGTGCGTGGACACCACCTCGCCGGGCTACTCCGTCGGCCGCAAGCTCCAGAAGATAGGCCTGCGCACTTCGGACACCGCCGAGTTGGCGTTCAGCGACGTCAAGGTGCCGGTGGAGAACCTGCTCGGCGAGGAGGGCCGGGCCTTCTCCTACCTGACCCACAACCTGGTGCAGGAGCGGCTGGCGATCGCCGTCGGCGCGTACGCGGCCGCCGCGGCGGCGGTGCGGTTCGCGGTGCAGTACGTCAAGGACCGCAAGGTGTTCGGCAAGGCGGTCGCCGAGTTCCAGAACACCAAGTTCACCCTGGCGGACTGCGAGGCCCAGGTGGTGGCGCAGCAGTCGATGGTGGACCGCGCGCTGGAGCTGTACCAGAACGGCGAGTTGAGCGTCGCGGACGCGGCCGCCGCGAAGCTGTTCTGCACCGAGTCGGCCTCCACCGTGATCGACAAGTGCCTCCAGCTGCACGGCGGTTACGGCTACATCCTGGAGTACCCGATCGCCCGGCTCTACACCGACAACCGGGTCTTCCGGATCTACGGCGGCACCAGCGAGGTCATGCGCAGCATCATCGCCAAGTCGCTCGGGCTGTAGGCGTCGAGGCGTTCGGACCGTCGGCGTCGCGCCACCTGGGCCGCGGGCGTCGAGTACGGCTCGCTCAGTTGGGCGAGCCGTACTCGGCCCGCCAGGCCTCCCAGCCGGCCGAGCGGGCCGCCTTCGCCCCGGACAGGGCCCGATGGGCGAGTTCGCTCGGCGGGGTCTCCAGGCTGCGCACCCAGCCACGGCCCGCGGTGAGCAGCGCCGCGCACACCATCGCGGCTCCGGCCGCGCCGAGCACCGAGCCGATTCCGGTGAGCACCACTCCGCCGGTCAGCAGCGGACGGTTGATCTGGAACCCCTCGAAGATCCTCTGGTTGGTCGCCATGCCTCCACGATGCGGGCAGTCGGCCGGGCCTGCACCTCGGGTTGACCCGCTCCGGGGCCTTCGGGGTGCGGGACGCCACCCCGTCCGCGACCCTGGGCACACGGGGTGAGGAGGAGGCGGCGCGATGCCCGATCTCGAACAGCTCGCCGTGGAGCACGCCGCCCTGGCGGCCGAGAGCCCGCACGGGCGCAGCGCCCACCTGGTGCTGCACGACGGGGTGCTGCGGCAGACCGTGATCGCGCTGACCGCCGGCACCGCGCTGGACGAGCACGCCCCGCCCACCGCCGGCAGCGTCCAGGTGCTGCGCGGCCGGGTCTCGCTGACCATCGCCGGGCGCCGGCTGGAGCTGCCCGCCGGCCGGCTGGAGCCCGTCCCGCAGGAGCGGCACGGGCTGCTGGCGCACGTCGATTCGGTGGTGCTGCTGACCGCCGTCACCGCGTAGCCGTGGTCACCGCGCGGCTGCGGAAACCGCTCAGCCGTGGAAACCGCTTGGCTGTGAGGACCGCGCGGCGGGGCCCAGCACGCTCTCGCTGACCAGTCGCAGGCCGTGCAGGAAGTCCTGTCCGCTGGGCGCCAGTTCCGGCGCGGCCAGCCACTGGGCGACGTACCCGGCCAGCAGGGTCTGGTAGAAGGCCCCGCGGGCGACCTCCTCCTCGGTGTCCGGCACCTCGGGCAGCCCCTGGAACACCGCGGAGAGGCCGAGCCGGCCCTCCTTCTGCACCTCCGCGAAGGCGCGGGCCAGTTCGGGAGAGTGCTCGGCCTGGGCCAGCGCCTCGAACTGGGCCGCCCAGAGCCCGCGGTGCTCGACGAAGACGTCCCGCAGACCGTTCCAGACGGCCGCGAACCGCACCTCCGGATCCTCCGACACCTGGTTCGCGCCGAACACCACCGCGCCCAGGGCCTCGCCCATCTCGCCGATCGCCTCGATCATCGCGGCGTTGAGCAGTGCGTCCTTCGTGCCGAAGTGGTAGCCGATCGCAGCCAGGCTGACGCCCGAGGCGGTCGCGATGTCGCGGGCCGTGGTGCGCCCGTAGCCCTTCTCGTACAGGCAGTGCTTGGCGCCGGCCATCAGGTCTTCGCGGTTTCCCATGCGCCGAATCCTACGGCGGCACTGGACGGTTGTCTTGCACGCACGATCGTCTTGCAGGTACGTGCGTCTTACTCGTACGTACGTCTTACACGATCGCGTCATACGCGTGTCTAGGACGATCGTTTTGCACATCTGTACTAGACAAGCGTCTGACACGCCCGTACCGTCTTCCTCATGACCGCTACCCCCGGCCGCGCAGGCCGTCGCGAATGGATCGGCCTGGCCGTCCTCCTGCTTCCGACCCTCGTGCTGAGCATGGACATGGGCGTGCTCTTCTTCGCCGTTCCGTACATCTCCACCACGCTGGCGCCCAGCGGCACCCAGCAGCTGTGGATCATGGACATGTACTCGTTCCTGCTGGCCGGGCTGCTCATCACCATGGGCGCGCTGGGCGACCGGATCGGCCGCCGCCGGCTGTTGATGATCGGCGCCACCGGCTTCATCGGCGCCTCGCTGCTGGCCGCCTGGGCCGACAGCGCCGGGCAGCTGATCGCCGCCCGCGCCCTGCTCGGCGCCGCCGGGGCCACCGTGATGCCCTCGACCCTCGCGCTGATCCGCAACATGTTCCACGACCCCAGGCAGCGGCAGGTCGCGCTCGGCGCCTGGGGCGGCATCCTCACCGCCGGTGCCACCCTCGGCCCGGTCGCGGGCGGCCTGCTGCTCGACCACTTCTGGTGGGGCTCGGCCTTCCTGCTCGCCGTCCCCGTGATGGCCCTGGTGCTGCTGACCGCGCCCGCCCTGCTGCCCGAGTACCGCGCCACCGCCCGCACCGGCGCCGCCGGCCGCTTCGACCTGCTCGGCGCCGCGCTCTCGATGGCCGCGGTCCTGCCGCTGGTCTACGGGGTCAAGACCCTCGCCGTGGACGGCTGGAGCCCGCTGCCCGCGCTCGCCGTCCCGACCGGGCTGCTGCTGGCCGGCGCGTTCGTGTGGCGCCAGCGCACCGCCGCGAACCCGCTGATCGACCTGAGCCTGTTCCGGATCCGCACCTTCAGCGGGGCGATCAGCGTCAACACCATCGCGATGTTCGCGATGATGGGCTTCACCCTCTTCACCTCGCAGTACCTGCAACTGGTCAAGGGCATGAGCCCGCTCGCCGCCTCGCTCTGGTCGCTGGTGCCGAGCGTCGGCGTCGGCGCGGCGGTCGGGATCGGCTCGGCGCTGGCCGGCAAGGTCCGCCCGGCGGTGCTGATGGGCGGCGGCTTCCTGGTCGGCGCGGCGGGCTTCGCGCTGATGACCCGGGTCGGCGCGCACTCTCCGCTGGCGCTCATCCTCACCGCGGCCGGTGTGCTGGCCGCCGGAACGGTCGGGACCATGACGATGACGGCCGAGATGGTGGTCTCCGCCGCGCCGGTCGAGCAGGCCGGCGCCGCCTCGGCCACCTCCGAGACCGCCGTCGAACTCGGCAGCTCACTCGGCATCGCCCTGCTGGGCGCGGTGGGCGCCGCGGTCTACCGCCACCGGCTGGACGGCGCCCTCCCGGCGGGCGTCGGGGGCGAGGCCGCCCACACGGCCCAGGACACCCTCGGCGGCGCGGTCTCCGTCGCGGCCCACCTGCCCGGTCAGCTCGGCGCGGACCTGCTGGAGACCGCCCGCACCGCCTTCACCGACGGCCTGCACCTGGCCGCCGTCGTCGGCGCCCTGCTCGCCCTCGGAGCCGCCCTCCTCGCCCACCGCCTGCTCGGCCACCTCCCCGCCGCCGCCCCGACCCCGGCGTCCGAGCCCGAGCCCGAGTCCGAACCCGAGTCCGAACCCATCGCCGCCTGACCCATCCGGCCCCGATCCACGCGAGTCATCGAGAGCCCCCGGAAACCGCCTCGGCGGCCGGGGGCTCTCCGCTCGGCGCCGGTCCGGTCGGGCCTATTGATTGCGGTAGATCTCGCGGCGGTGACCGACCGACATGACCCAAACGACCAACACCCCGTCCTCGACGGTGTAGATCACGCGATAGTCCCCCACACGCAACCGCCATCGGGCGTGGTGCCCCTGAAGGGCTTTGATGTCGAAGGCGGACAGATCGCCGCCATCCAGCGCCTTCTGCAACTCAGCGAGTCGGTGAAGGATCCGAACCGCGTCCGGCCGGGGCACTTTGAGCATCTCCCGCTTCGCGTGCGGGCTGAACCGAGTGACGTACCCCATCGCGGTCAGCTGTGGTGGTCGCGGAGCATGGCTGCCATTTCCTCCAGGGAAACGGAGCCCTCCAGCCCCTCGGCCTCAGCCTCATCCGCGAGGCGGTTCAGCCACTCGTCCTCGGCCCGCTCGGCGATCTCCTTGAGGTTCCTGTACTCGGCGATGTCGATCACCACCGCCTCCTGCTTGCCCCGCCTCGTGATGATCGTCGGAGTCTCACCGCGCCGCGCCCGGTCAATCACGTCCGCCAGGTGGCTCCGCACCTCGGCCATCGACTCGATCACTGGCTCACTCATGCCATGAATGTAGCAGTTGTACATCTGGTACGGGCAGGTGAAGCCTGCCGACGGCCCGTCGGGGCCGGGTTCGCCGTCGAGGCGCGACTGGAACGCGACGGCCTGTCGCAGGAGGCCCCCACCCGGAGGGACTATCTGCTGGCGCGGCGGGCGGGGTGACCGTCCACCCGGGGGTGGACGCACCGGCGTCCACCCCCGGGTGCGTGTCGCGGAGGCCCGGCCGGAGGACCGTGGAGGCGTACCCGCGACCGTCAGGAGCCGCCGCATGTCCTTGCCGTCCCTCCTCTCCGTACTCGGCCTGCTGTGCTGGGTCGGCTACGAGCTGCTGCTGCGCCGCCGCGAGGACGCCGCCGCCGGCACCTGGCGCGCGGACGGGCGCGACCGCGGCTCGACCCGGCTGCTGATCTCCTGCTACGTCGTGTCCGTGCTGGTCGTGGTGGTGTTCGACCGCGCGTCGATCGGCGGGCTGCCCGACCGAGCGCGCTGGCTCGGGGTGGCGCTGGTCGCCGTCGGACTGGCGCTGCGGGCCTGGGGCATGCGGACCCTGGGCCGCTACTACACCCGCACCCTGCGCACCGTGGACACCCAACGGGTGGTCCGCTCCGGCCCGTACCGGCTGATCCGCCATCCCGGCTACGCCGGAAGCCTGCTGGTCTGGGGCGGCTACGCATTCGGCACGGGGGGCTGGACGGCGGCCGTGGTGGTCACCGCGCTGCTGCTCGGCGCGTACGGCTGGCGGGTCGCCGCCGAGGAGCGGCTGCTGCTGGAGGCCTTCGGCGCGGAGTACGCGGAGTACCGGAGGGTATCGAAGCGGCTGGTCCCGTTCGTCTACTGATCGTGCACGATTGGCACCGGCGGCGGCACTGGTGTGAGCCAGGGCACGGCATCACCCGTCGGCACTCACGATCCGTCCGAACAGCACCTGGTTTTTGGCCAGCGTTTCCCGGCCGGTGTATCCGTTCGCCGTCAGGTCCAGGCATACTGGCGAGCATGGGCGCTAGCGCCCTCCGTGACTCTAGACAAGAAGGGACCGGTGGCCAGGGATGCTGCGGAACGGTCTTGAGCCCTGGCACATCTTCGTGGTGCTGGCGGTCGTCATCCTGCTGTTCGGGTCGAAGAAGCTGCCGGAGATGGCCCGTGGCCTCGGCAAGTCGATGCGCATCCTGAAGGCGGAGACCAAGGCGATGCGTGAGGACGACACCCCTGCGGACGGCACCGCGCAGAGCACCGCCGCTCCGCAGCAGGCCGCCGACCGCCCGGCCGTCACGCCGACCAACGTGACCAAGGCGACCGAGGCGAAGCGCCCGGAGACGACCGCCTGAGTCGCATGAACTCCCGTTGAGCCCCCGGTGGATCCCACCGGGGGCTCAATGCCGTCCGGGGGCGGGGCCGTTCTGGCGCGCCGTCAGTCGTCCTGGAGGTTGGCGGTGGTGTGCAGGGTCGCGAACAGGGCGGACAGCCGGGCGTTCCAGTTGGCGTAGGTGGGGACGTCGATGGCGTGCTTCTTGCCCAGGTCCTTGATCACCTTCTGGGCGCCCCTGAGCTCCTGGGCGGCGTCGTCGGGGTTGCCCTCGTTGAGCCGGGCGGAGGTGTCGTCGAGGATCCGCAGCAGCTCCAGCTGGCGGTCGCGCTCCTTGGCGATCTGTGCCTGGGCGACCGCCTGACGGAAGGACTGGAGCTGGAGGTCCGCGGGCTGGTTGCGCGGGACGGCCTGGGTGGGAGCCGGGGTCGCCGCCCTGGCCCTCACCGCCTTCGACGAACCGGCG
>NZ_JAFLNG010000137.1 GCF_017427025.1 Streptomyces sp. FH025 | reverse complement strand
CCTTCGCCGTGCCCTGCGAACGGATCGCGATCACCGGCATCGGCTGCCGCCTGCCGGGACACGCCAACGACCACCGGACCTACTGGCGCAACCTGATCGAGGGCCGGGACTGTCTCACCGACACGCCCGCCGACCGGTACGACACCGGCACCCTGGGCAGCCGGGACCGGGCCAAACCGGGGAGGCTGATCGGCGGCCGGGGCGGCTACATCGACGGCTTCGACACCTTCGACCCGGACTTCTTCGGCATCAGCCCGCGTGAGGCCGAACACATGGACCCGCAGCAGCGCAAGCTCCTGGAGGTCAGCTGGGAGGCGCTGGAGGACGGCGGGCTGCGCCCCGGCGAACTGGCCGGGCGGGACGTCGGCGTCTACATGGGTGCCTTCACCCTGGACTGGAAGATCCTCCAGTTCGCCGACCTCGACTTCGGCACCATCGCCGCGCACACCGCCACCGGCACCATGATGACGATGGTGTCGAACCGGATCTCGCACTGCTTCGACTTCCGCGGCCCCAGCGTCTCGATCGACACCGCCTGCAGCTCCTCACTGGTCGCGGTCCACCTCGCCTGCCAGAGCCTGCTCCGCGGCGAGACCGAACTCGCCCTGGCCGGTGGCGCGTTGCTGCACATGGCGCCGCAGTACACGATCGCCGAGACCAAGGGCGGCTTCCTCTCCGCCGACGGCCGCTCGCGCGCCTTCGACGCCTCCGCCGACGGCTACGTCCGCGCCGAGGGCGTCGGCGTGGTCGTGCTCAAGCGGCTCTCCGACGCGCTGCGCGACGGCGACCCGGTGCACGCCGTCATCCTCGGCAGCGGCGTCAACCAGGACGGCCGCACCAACGGCATCACCGTCCCCAGCGCGGACGCCCAGGCCACCCTGATCGAACGGGTCTGCGCCGAAGCCGGAGTGGTGCCCGGCAGCCTCCAGTACGTCGAGGCGCACGGCACCTCCACCCCGGTCGGCGACCCGATCGAGGCCGCCGCGCTCGGCCGGGTGCTGGGCATCGGCCGCCGCACCGGGGACCGCTGCTACGTGGGCTCGGTCAAGACCAACATCGGGCACACCGAGGCCGCCGCCGGGGTCGCCGGGCTGATCAAGACCGTGCTGGCCCTCAAGCACCGCCGCATCCCGCCGCACCTCAACCTGGAGCGGCCCAACCCCGCCATCGACCTGGACGCGCTGCCCTTCACCATCCCGACCACCCCGGTCGACTGGCCCGAGCACCAGGGCCCGGCCCGCGCGGGCGTCAACTCCTTCGGCTTCGGCGGCACCAACGCCCATGTCCTGCTGGAGGAACCGCCCGGCCCGGGGGAGCCGCCCGCTCCCGCCGCAGGGGTGCCCCGGCCGACCCGCAGCATCCTGCCACTGAGCGCCAAGGACGCCGCGGGACTGCCCGAACTGGCCGGCGCCATCCGGCGCGAACTCGCCGAGGGCACGGCGCTCGCCGACCTCGGCCACACCCTGGCCCACCGCCGCCAGCACCTGCCAGAGCGGCTCGCGGTCGTCTACTCCGAGCAGCGCGACCTCGACGAGGCGCTCGCCGCGCACGAGCGCGGCGAGGCCCACCCGCAGGTGGTCCAGGGTCGCGTCCAGGACCGCCGACAACGGCGCCTCGCCTGGGTGTTCACCGGCATGGGCCCGCAGTGGTGGGGGATGGGCCGGGGCCTGTACGAGAGCGAGCCCGTCTACCGAGAGGCCGTACGGGCCGTCGACCGGGAGATCCGCGAGCAGGCCGGCTGGTCACTGCTGGACGAACTCGGCCGCGACGAGGCCGACTCCCGGATGGCTGAGACCTGGCTCGCCCAGCCCGCCAACTTCGCCCTCCAGGTGGGCCTCTCGGCCCTGTGGCGCAGCCACGGACTGCGCCCCGACGCGGTGGTCGGCCACAGCACCGGCGAGGTCGCCGCCTTCCACGAGGCCGGGGTGTACGACCTGGCCGACGCCGTCCGGGTCGTGCTCGCCCGCAGCGGCCTGCAACAGCTCCTCGCCGGAACCGGCTCGATGCTCGCCGTCGGCCTGCCGGAGGCGGAGGCGGAGCGCCGGATCCGCCCGTACCGCGACCGGCTCTCGCTCGGAGCCGTCAACAGCCCCTCCGCGGTCACCCTCGCCGGAGACACCGAGGCGCTGCGCGAACTCGCCGAGGAACTCCAGCACCAGGGCGTGTTCGCCCGTTTCCTGGACGTCGAAGTCCCGTACCACAGCGTGCGGATGGACCCGATCCGGGACGAGCTGATCGCCGCGCTCGCCGAGATCAAACCGCGCGAGGCGCAGCTGCCGCTCTACCTGACCGCCCAGGAGGGCCTCGCCCACGGGCCGGAGCTGGACGGCGAGTACTGGTGGCGGAACGTCCGAAACCCGGTGCGCTTCCGGGCCGCCGTCGAGCGGATGGCCGAGGACGGACACCGGCTCTTCCTGGAAGTCGGCCCGCACCCGGTGCTCGGGCACGCGATCCGCGAGTGCGCAGAGCAGGCGCACTCGCTGCCGTCGATCCGCCGCCAGCAGGACGAGCCCGAGCGCCTCACCCGCACCCTCGCCGAACTGCACACCCTGGGCGTCGAGTTGAGCTGGGACGTGCTGCACCCGGCCGGGCGCCCGGTGCCGCTGCCGACCTACCCGTGGCGGCGCGACCGCTACTGGGTGGAGCCCGAGCCGGTCGAGCAGGTCCGGCTCGGGCGGGTCGACCACCCGCTGCTCGGCCGCCGTACCGCCGCCGCCCAGCCGTCCTGGACCACCGCGCTCGACCCCGAACGGCTGTCGTACCTGGACGACCACCGGATCGAGGGGCAGGTGGTCTTCCCGGCCGCCGGGTACCTGGAGATGGCGGCCCAGGCCGTCCGCGCGCTGACCGGCGGGACCGAGGTGGTGCTGGCCGAGGTCGAGCTGAACCGGGCGCTGTTCCTCTCCGACACCGAGCCCGTACCCGTCCAGCTCGGCTACGCGCCCGAGGACGCCCGCTTCACCATCGCCTCCACCCCGGCCGGCGGCGAACCCGCCGTCCACGCGAGCGGCCGGGTCCGCACCGGCCAGCGGCTGGCCCACCGGCCCGCCCCCGACCTCGACGCGCTCCGCGCCCGGGGGCGGCACGTCGACGGCCCCGACTGCTACCGGCGGCTGTCCGAGCGCGGCTACGACTATGGGCCCGCCTTCCAGGCCATCGCCGAGGTGTGGGCCGGGCCCGGCGAGGCACTGGCCCGGATCCGGCCCACCGAGCGGCTCGGCCCCGACGCGGCCGACCACCACGTCCACCCCGTCCTGCTCGACGCCTGCTTCCAGACCCTGCTGACCACCCAGCTGCACGCGCCCGAGGGCGGCAGCGTCCGGCTGCCGGTCTCCATCGAGGAGGTCCGGCTCGACGAGATCGGCGACCGGCCGCTGTGGGCGCACGCCACCGTCACCCGGGACAGCGGCGAGGAACTCGTCGGCGACCTCGCCCTCTACGCCGAGGACGGCACCCCGCTCGGCCGGATCACCGGCTTCCGGGTCGCCGACGTCGCCCAGGCCTCCGCCTCCGTGGGCCTGGCCACCATCGACGGCTGGCTCACCGAACTGGCCTGGACGGACGCCCCGGCGGCCCCCGCCGACCAGCCCACCGGCGACCTGCTGCTGTTCGCCGACGCCGGCGGCCTCGCCGAGCGGCTGGCCGCGCTGGCCGCCGAGCGCGGCGCCCGCAGCCACCTCGTCCGGCCCGGCGCGCGGTACGCCTTCGGCGACGGCCGGGCGACCGTACGGCCCGACTCCGCCGAGGACCTCAGGCGGCTGTTCGCCGACCTCGATCGCGACTGCGCCACCGTCGTCCACCTGTGGAACCTCGACCTGCCCGCCCTCGACGCGGCCGAACCCGGGCAGCTCGACCGGCTCGCCACCCACGGCGCCTACTCGCTGATCACCCTCGCCCAGGCCCTGCCCGCCGTCCGCCCGGACGGCCGACTGCACGTCGTCACCCGGGGCACCCAGGCCGCCGCCCCCGGCGACCGGGTCGAACCGCTCGGCGCCCCCGCCTGGGGCATCGGACGGGTGCTGTGGCAGCAGGAACTCGTCGCCCAGCGCGGCAGCCTGATCGACCTCGACCCCGCCCTCGCACCGCACGACCAGGCCGAGGCGCTGCTCGCCGAACTCGCCGCCCGGGACGAACAGGAACTGGCCCTGCGCGGCGGCCGGCGGCTCACCAGCCGGCTGCGCCGGGCCGAAGGCCTCACCCGGCCGCTGCCGCCGGTCCTGCGCCCCGACGGGAGCTACCTCGTCACCGGGGCCTTCGGCGCCCTCGGCCGACTGCTCTGCCGCACCCTGGTGCGGCGCGGCGCCCGGCGGCTGATCCTGGTCGGCCGCACCGCCCTGCCCGACCGAGCCGAATGGCGGGCCGTCGACCCCGCGAGCCCCGTCGGGGAGCGGATCGCCTTCCTGCGGGAGCTGGAGTCGCTCGGCGCCGAACCGCTGCTCGCTCCGGTGGACGTCACCGACGAGGCCGCCCTCGCGGCCTGGCTCGCCGGTTACCGCCAGCGCCAACTCCCGCCGATCCGCGGGGTGTTCCACCTCGCCGGGCAGGTCAAGGACACCCTGCTGGCGCAGATGGACCGCGCCGCCTTCGACGCCGGGTACGCCCCCAAGGTGATCGGCGGCCACCTGCTGCACCGGCTGCTGCGTGACGAACCCCTCGACCACTTCGTCCTGTTCGCCTCCGTCGCCTCGCTGCTCACCACCGCCGGGCAGACCAACTACGCGGCGGGGAACGCCTTCCTGGACGCCCTCGCCCACCACCGCAGGGCCGACGGCCTGCCCGCGCTCAGCCTGGACTGGGGCCCCTGGGCCACCGGCATGATCGAGGAGCTGGGCCTGGTCGCCCACTACCGCGACGCCCGCGGCATGAGCTCGCTGCCGCCGGACGCCGGGACGGCCGTCCTGGAGCGCGTCCTCGGGCAGGACCGGGCCCAACTGCTGGTCGCCACCGTGGTCGACTGGCCGACCTTCCTCGCCTGGTACCCGGCGCCGCCGCCGCTGGTCGCCGAACTCGCGGCCGAGGCCGCCGAACAGGCCCCGGCCGAGACCGGAGGCTTCCTGGACGCCTACCGCGCGGCCGACCCGCAGACCCGCCGGCAGCTGATCGCCGAACGGTTCACCGCCGCCGCGGCGGCCGTGCTGCGGATCGGCGTCGAGCGGATCGACGAGCAGACCCGGCTGGGCTCGCACGGCCTGGACTCGCTGCTCGCCATGGAGCTGCGCGCCCGGGTGCACGGCGAACTCGGCGTCGCCCTGCCGGTGGTGGCGCTGCTCAGCAACGGCAGCGTCGGCGACCTCGTCGACCTGCTCGCCGAGGGCCTGGCCGATCGGCTCGACACCGAGGGCGGCGCGGAGCAGGCCGAGGTCGAGCTGTACACCGACGAGTCCCGCTACCCGCTCACCCACAACCAGCAGGCGCTCTGGTTCCTGCGCCTGCTGCACCCCGACGGGTTCGCGTACAACATCGGCGGCGCGGTCGAGGTCCGCGCCGAGCTCGACCCGGAGCTGGTGTTCGCCGCCTTCGCCTTCCTCGTCGCCCGGCACCCCGGGCTGCGCGCCGCCTTCACCGCCGAGGAGGGCCGCCCCGTCCAGCGGATCCGCGCGGAGGTGGTCACGGACACCGGGCTGTTCGACGTCGAGGGCCGCCCGTGGGAGGAGATCCACGAGCTGATCGTCCGTGAGTACCGGCGGCCGTACGACCTGGCGCAGGACCCGCTGGTGCGGCTGCGGCTGTTCCGGCGCGGCCCGGACCGCTGGGTGCTGATGAAGGCCGTCCACCACATCGTCTCGGACGCGATCTCCACCTTCACCTTCATCGAGGAGCTGTTCGAGGTCTACGAGGCGCTGCGCCAGGGCCGCACCCCCGAACTGCCCCCGGTGGCCGCCCGCTACCTGGACTTCCTCAACCACCAGAACCGCTTCCTGGCCGGGCCCCAGGCGCAGCGGATGCTCGACTACTGGCGCGGTCACCTGCCGGCCGAGATGCCGGTGCTGGCGCTGCCCACCGACAAGCCGCGCCCGGCGGTGCAGACCCACAACGGGGCCTCCGAGTTCTTCCGGCTGGACGACGAACTGACGGCCCGGGTCCACGAGTTGGCCCGCGCGAACAACGCTACGCCGTTCATGGTGCTGCTCAGCGCGTACTACCTGCTGCTGCACCGGTGGTCCGGCCAGCCGGACATCGTGGTCGGCAGTCCGGTCACCGGCCGCACGCAGGAGGAGTTCGCCTCCGTCTACGGCTACTTCGTCAACCCGCTGCCGCTGCACGTGAGCCTGGCCGGGGAGCCGACGGTGACCGAGCTGCTGGCCCGGGTGCGGGGGAGCGTGCTCGGCGGGCTGGACAACCAGGAGTACCCCTTCCCGCTGCTGGTCGAGCAGTTGGGGCTGCAGCACGACCCGAGCCGCTCCGCGGTGTTCCAGGCGATGTTCATCCTGCTGACCCACAAGGTCGCGGTGGAACGGTTCGGATACCGCCTGGACTACATCGAACTCCCGGAGGAGGAAGGGCAGTTCGACCTGACGCTGTCCGCCTACGAGGACCGCTCGGACGGCTGCTTCCACTGCGTCTTCAAGTACAACTCCGACCTCTTCGAGCCCGCCACCGTGCAGCGGCTGGCCGCCCACTACCGCAACCTGCTGGACGCCATGACCCGGGCCGGCGAGGACGAGCCGGTCGGCCGGCTGCGGATGCTGGACCCGGCCGAGCGCCACCGCATCCTCACCGGGTTCAGCGGGGCCGAGCGGCGGATCGACCACGACGTGCCGGTGCCCGAGCTGATCGCCAAGGCCGCCGCCGAGCACCCCGAGGCCGTCGCGGTGGTCGCCCCGGGCCGGGACGGCGTCCGGCGGCTGACCTACGGCGAACTCGACCAGCGCTCCCAGCGCATCGCCGCCAAGCTGCGCGAACTGGGCGTCGGCGAACGGTCGGTGGTCGCGGTCTGCCTGGACAAGTCACCCGAGCTGATCACCACCCTGCTGGCGATCTGGCGGGCCGGCGCCGCCTACCTGCCGCTCGACCCCGGGCACCCGGCCGACCGGCTGGCCCACCAGGTGGCCGACGCCGGGGCCGCCCTGGTGGTGGTGGACGAGCGGCGCCCCTTCACCGCCGAACTGCCCGCCGTGCCGGTCACCCTGGAGGAGCTGGAGCGGCCCGCCCACTCCACCGGACCGCTGCCGGCCGCCGACCCGGCCCGGCCCGCCTACGTGATCCACACCTCGGGCTCCACCGGGCGCCCCAAGGGCGTGCGGGTCGACCACCGCAACCTGGCCGCCGTCACGGCCGGCTGGCGGGAGGAGTACCGGCTGGACACCGAGGCCCGGGTGCACCTCCAGATGGCCGGGACGGCCTTCGACGTGTTCTCCGGCGACCTCGCCCGGGCGCTGAGTACCGGCGGCACCCTCGTCCTGGTCGACCGCGAGCTGCTCTTCGACACCGCTCGGCTGTACCGGGTGATGCGGGAGGAGGCCGTGGACTGCGGCGAGTTCGTGCCCGCCGTGGCCCGCGCCCTGCTGGCCCACTGCGAACGCGAGGGCCTGCGGCTGGACTTCCTGCGGCTGCTGATCGTCGGCTCCGACGCCTGGAAGGCCGCCGAGCACCGGCGGCTGCGGGCGCTCTGCGGGGAGCGGACCCGACTGGTCAACTCCTACGGCCTGACCGAGGCCACCGTGGACAGCAGCTACTACGAGGGCACCGCCGGGGAACTGGAACCCGGCCGGATGGTCCCGATCGGGCGGCCCTTCCCGAACAGCGCGCTGTACATCCTCGACCGGTACGGCGAGCCCGTCCCGGCCGGAGTACCCGGTGAGCTGTGGATCGGCGGCGCGGGCGTCGCGGCCGGCTACCCGGGCGACCCGGAACAGACCCGACGGCGCTTCACCACCCTGGAGTTCGACGGCACGCCGCTGCGGCTCTACCGCACCGGCGACCTCGGGCACTGGGACACCGAGGGAACCGCGCACCTGCTCGGCCGGATCGACAACCAGGTCAAGGTCCGCGGCCACCGGATCGAGCTGGGCGAGATCGAGGCCCACCTCACCGCCCGGCCCGAACTCGCCCAGGCCTGCGTGGCCGTCCGGCAGGACGGATCCGGTGAGGCGGTCCTGGCCGCCTACGTGGTGCCCGCCGAGGGCGTAGAGCTGGACCGCCGCGAACTGCGCCGCCACCTCGCCGAACACCTGCCCACCGTGATGATCCCCTCCTACCTCACCGAGCTGCCCGCCCTGCCGCTCACCCCGAACGGCAAGGTCGACCTGGCCGCCCTGCCCGAGCCCAAGGCCGACACCGGCGGCGAACGGCACGAACCGCCCGTCACGCTCTACGAGGTGCGCGTCGCCGAACACTGGCGGAACCTGCTCGGCCTGGACGAAGTCGGCCTGCAGCACGACTTCTTCGAGCTCGGCGGCAGCTCGATCCGGCTGATCGAGCTGATCCACCACCTCCAGAGCGAGTTCAACATCAGCATCCCGGTCGGCCAGCTCTTCAAGGTCACCACCCTGCACGGCATGGCCCGCACCGTCGAGCAGATCATCACCGGCGAGATCGCCGGCGGTGAACCCTACCTCTGGTTCAACACCCGGGCGCCACAAGGCCGTACGGTCTTCTGCTTCCCGCCGGCCGGCGGCCACGGCCTGGTCTACCGGCAGCTCGCCGCCCACCTGCCCGAGCACCGGATCGCCGCCTTCAACTACCTGACCGGCGACGACAAGACCGCCCGCTACGCAGACCTGGTCGAGGCGCTGCACCCGACCGGGCCGTACGCCCTGCTCGGCTACTCGCTCGGCGGCAACCTCGCCTTCGAGGTGGCCAAGGAGCTGGAACGGCGCGGCCGGACGGTGAGCTCGGTGCTGCTGGTGGACGCCTACCGCGTCCTCGACGCCTTCGAGCTCGGCGAGGAGCACCTGGCCGTCTTCGAGCGCGAGCTGCACGAGCACCTGCACCGCCACACCGGCTCGCGGATCGTCGCCCGGGAGACCCTCGAACAGGCCAGGGACTACCTGGAGTTCTGCAGCCGAACGCCCAACACGGGCACGGTGAAGGCCCAGTTGGACGTGGTCTGCGAGCCCGACCGGCTGGCCGTGCACGTGGGCGGTGAGGACGGTTGCTGGCACGGCGCCTCCACCACCGGCACCGCGGTGTACGTCGGGCACGGCGACCACGCCGAGATGCTTGACGGCGAGTTCGCCGAGCGCAACGCCGAACTGGCGGGCGCCATCCTGGCCGGAGGCACCGCCGATGGCCGCGGCTGACCGCGGGCCGGACTGGTCCACCAGGGAGCGGGCCGACGGCGGCCCGCCCCGGGTGATCGTGATCGGGGCCGGCCTGGCCGGCCTCGCCACCGGCTGCTACGCGCAGATGAGCGGGCTGGAGACCCGCATCTTCGAGAAGCACGTGCTCCCCGGCGGCTGCTGCACCGCGTGGTCCCGGCACGGCTACCTGTTCGACTACTGCATCGACTGGCTGATCGGCACCGCCGAGGGCACCGGCGCCCACCAGGTCTGGCGCGAACTCGGCGCCCTGGACGGCAAGTCAGTGACCCGCTTCGACGTCTTCAACCGGGTCGTGGACGAGCACGGCCGGGCCGTCACCTTCTTCGGCGACCCGGACCGGCTGGAGGCCCATCTGCTGGACCTCTCACCCGGCGACGCCAAGCCGATCCGGGCGTTCTGCCGGGACCTGCGCCGCTTCACCGCGATCGAGCTGCCCTGGGACCTCACCCCGCCGCCGCTGCGTTCCACTGCCGAACGGCTGCGCAACCTGCGCACCGTGCTGCCCGCCTTCCGGCTGTTCTGGCGCACCGCGACCACCCCGATGAGCGACTTCGCCGAGGGCTTCCGGGACCCACTGCTGCGCCGGGCCTTCCCCAACATGTTCCTCCAGGAGCCCGCGGGCTTCCCGCTGCTGCCGTACCTGTACACCCTCGCGGCCGCGCACAGCGGCAACGCGGGCTTCCCGCAAGGCGGTTCGCTCGGGCTGGCCCGGTCGGTGGAGGAGCGCTACACCTCGCTCGGCGGGGTCATCGGCTACCGCTGCCGGGTCGAGCGGATCCTGGTCGAGGGCGGGCGCGCGGTCGGCGTCGAACTGAAGGACGGCTCACGGCACTTCGCGGACCACGTGGTGGCCGCCTGCGACGGTCCGACGGTGCTCGACCGACTGCTGGAGGGCAGGTACTCCAGCCCGTCAACCGACCTGCTGTACGGCGAACTCCTCGACAAGCCCGGCAACCTCTACCCGGCCGTGGTCTCCGCCTTCGTCGGCGTGGACGGCCCGCTGCCGGCGGGCGAGCCGCACGCCACCACCTACCTGCTGACACCCGAGCAGGGCGCCCGGCTGCCCGGCTCGCTCCAGCACAGCCTGGTGGTGCAACTGCGCTCCGACTACGCCGAGGGCTTCGCGCCGCCCGGCAAGTCGGTGCTGCACTGCACCTACTTCAGCGACTACCGCTCCTGGAAGGAACTGCGGGCCGGCGACCGCCGGGCCTACCGGGCGCGCAAGCAGGAAGTCGCCTCGTTCGTCCGGGAGTTCCTGACACGGACCTACCCGGAGCTCGGGCCGCGGATCGAACTGGTCGACGTGGCCTCTCCGGTGACCACCGAGCGGTTCACCGGCAACACCTACGGCAGCATCCTCGCCTGGCAGGCCTTCTCGGAGGCCGAGGACGCCGTCAACCGGCTGGTCAACCGCGACCGGATGCGGCTGCCCGGCCTCGGCGGCTTCTCGATGGCCGGGCAGTGGACGGCGCTCGGCGGCCTGATCCGGGCCGCCACCAGCGGCCGGTACGCCGCGCAGTACCTCTGCCGGGAGCTCGGCCGGCCGTTCCGGGCCTGGCCCAGCGACAACCGGGAACCCTGGCACGCGGGCAAGTGGGGCCGCCTGCCGCAACTCGACCGGGCCACGGTAGGAGTGCCGGAATGACGGGGACGAACAGCGGTCGGCGGAGCATGGTGATCATCGGCGGCGGGCTCGGCGGCTTGTCCACCGGCTGCTACGCGCAGATGAACGGCTACCGCACCCAGGTCCTGGAGATGCACGAGCTGCCCGGAGGCTGCTGCACCGCCTGGGACCGCGGCGAGTTCACCTTCGACTGCTGCGTCAGCTGGCTGCTCGGCAGCGGACCGGGCAACGAGATGCACCAGATCTGGCTCGAACTCGGCGCGCTGCAGGGCAAGCGGATGCGCAACTTCGACGTCTTCAACGTGGTGCGCACCCGGGACGGGCGGGCGGTCTACTTCTACTCCGACCCGGACCGGCTGGAGGCCCACCTGCTGGAGCTGGCCCCGGAGGACGCCCGGCGGATCCGGCAGTTCTGCGACGGGCTGCGCACGTTCCGGGTGGCGCTGACCCGTTACCCCTTCCTCAAGCCGGTCGGGCTGATGGGACGGTGGGAACGCTGGCGGATGCTCGCCTCCTTCCTGCCGTACTTCAACGTGATCCGGCGCTCCATCTCGGTGCTGATGAGCGACTACTCGGCGCGGTTCCGCAGCCCGCTGCTGCGCGAGGCGTTCAACTTCGTGCTGTACGAGAAGCACCCCAACTTCCCGGTGCTGCCGACCTACTTCCAACTGGCCTCGCACGCGGGGCAGTCGGCGGGCGTACCGGAGGGCGGCTCGCTCGGCCTGGCCCGGTCGATCGAGGAGCGCTACCGGCGGCTCGGCGGGGAGATCACCTACAACGCCAAGGTGACCGAGATCCTGGTCGAGGGCGACACCGCGGTCGGGGTGCGGCTGAGCGACGGGCGGGAGGTGCGCGCGGACATCGTGGTGGCCGCCTGTGACGGCCGCACCACGATGATCGACCTGCTCAAGGGCCGGTACCTGAACGACACCTACCGGCGGCTCTACACCCGGACCATCACCGAGCCGGGCATGGTCTTCCCCGGATACCTGACCGTCTTCCTCGGCCTGCGCCGCCCGTTCCCCGCGGGCGACCCGTGCACCACCTACCTGCTGGAGGACGAGCTCGCCGCGCAGCTCACCGGCATCCGGCACCCGAGCATCAACATCCAGTTCCGCAGCCGGCACTACCCGGAGCTGTCCCCGGCCGAGACCACCGTGGTCTACGCCAGCTACTTCTGCGACATCGCCCCCTGGCGGGAGCTGAGCACCGGCCCCGAGCAGGCCGCCCGGCTGCGGCGCGGGGAGGAGCTGCACACGCTGCCCGTCGGGCGGGGCCGGGAGTACCAGCGGGAGAAGCGCCGGGTGCGCGACGCGATCATCGACTTCCTGGACGGTCACCACCCCGGGCTCCGGGAGGCGGTGGCCGTCAAGGACGTCTCCACCCCGCTCACCCAGGTCCGCTACACCGGCAACTACAACGGGACGGTGCTGGGCTGGCAGCCCTTCGTGGAGAGCGGCGAGACCCTCGAGGACGAGATCAAGCGCAACGGCCCGGGGCTGCCCGGTCTGGCGAACTTCTACCTCTCCGGGGTCTGGGCGACCACCGGAGGCCTGATCCGCGCGGCCGCCGCCGGCCGGCACGTCGTCCAGTTCATCTGCCGCGACGACCGCAGGCCGTTCACCGCGGCCGTGGACGACAGCGCGCCGCTGCCCACCCTGATCATCGAACCGGTCGGCCCCGACCGGCAGTTTGGAGTCACCTCGTGAGGATCGAGAAGTGGATCGTCCGCGAGCACGTGGACGGAGTGCCGGACGTCGAGCGGATGTACGAGAAGGTCGTCGAGGAGGTCGACGTCCGGCTCGCCGAGGACGAGATGTTGCTGCGCACCCGGTACGTGTCGGTGGACCCGTACCTCCAGGGGATCGCGCTGGACACCCCGATCGGCGACCACATGGGGGCCGACTCGATCATGGAGGTGGTGGAGGCCGGTCCGACCGCCCGCTTCTCGGTCGGCGACCTGGTCCAGGGCTTCGGGGGCTGGCGCAGCCACGTGATCAGCGACGGCGAGCCCTCGCCGTGGCAGACCGGCACCTTCCCGATGGTGTTCCCCGCCTACCGCAGACTCGACCGGGCGCACTACGACGAGCGGTTGCCGATCACCACCGCCCTCGGTGTGCTCGGCGGCCCGGGGATGACGGCCTGGGGGACGGTGGAGAAGTTCCTGGACGTGCGCCCCGGCTCGACGGTGCTGGTCGGCGGGGCGAGCGGGACGGTCGGCTCGCTGGTCGGGCAGCTGGCCAAGCAGCGCGGCGCGCGGGTCATCGGCACGACGGCGACCCCGGCGAAGGCCGACCGGCTGATGGAGCTGGGCTTCGACGCGGCGCTGCACTACCGGGACGGCGACGACCCGGAGGGGCTGGCCAAGGAGCTGGCAGAGCTCGCCCCGGACGGCATCGACCGCTACTTCGACAGCCTCGGCGGCACGCTCACCGACGTGGTCTTCGGGATGCTCGCGGTGAACAGCCGGGTGGCGGTGTGCTGGCAGTGGGGGAGCCAGGTCGGCGGCAGGTGGACGGGCCCGCGGCTGCTGCCGATGATCATGTTCCCGCGCACCACGATCCGCGGCATCTTCTCGCTGGAGTGGTTCACCGAGGACAACTGGTCCGCGCTGCGGCGGGACCTCGGCCCGTTGGTGCGCAGCGGAGACCTGAGCTACCAGGAGACCGTCCACCAGGGCTTCGACAGCATCCCGGCCGCGTACCGCAGCCTGTACGTCGACCGCTCGGCCAACCGGGGCAAGGTGCTGGTGGAGGTCTGACGCGTCCGCTACGGACGGGCCGGGTGGGCCCCTCGGCCTGGCGGGACCGAGGGGCCCGGCGAGGGCCCTGTCTTCGAACTCGCGCCTGCGGGGCGACGCTCCCCCAGCCTT
>NZ_JAFLNG010000136.1 GCF_017427025.1 Streptomyces sp. FH025 | reverse complement strand
GGGGCGGCCCTGGCGCCGGACCTGGACCACAAGGCGGCGACGATATCCAGGGCGTTCGGGCCGGTGTCCCGGGCGCTCTGCGAAGTGATCGACAACCTCTCGTACGCGGTGTACAAGGCCACCCGGAGCAAGAGTGACCCGCGGCGCTCGGGCGGCCACCGGACGCTGACGCACACCTGGCCCTGGGCGGTGCTGTGCGGGGCGGGTGCTGCGGCGATGGCCGTCTTCGGCGGCCGCTGGGGCGTGCTGGCGGTGCTGTTCGTGCACATGGTGCTGGCGATCGAGGGCCTGCTGTGGCGGCACGCCCGGGTCTCCAGCGACATCCTGGTGTGGCTGCTGGGGGCGACCAGCGCGTGGATGCTCGCGGAGGTCCTCGACAAGCCCGGCAACGGCTCGCAGTGGCTGTTCGAGGAGCCCGGGCAGCAGTACCTCTGGATCGGGCTGCCGATCGCGCTCGGCGCGCTGGTGCACTGCCTGGGCGACGCGCTGACCGTCTCGGGCTGCCCGGTGTTGTGGCCGATCCCCGTCGGGCGTCGGCGCTGGTACCCGGTCGGTCCGCCGAAGGGCATGCGGTTCCGGGCCGGTAGCTGGGTGGAGATCAAGGTGCTGACGCCGCTCTTCATGGGGGCCGGCGGAGTCTGCGCGGCGGGCGCGCTCGGCTTCTTCGGCAACGGCTGACGCCAACGGCCGCCCGCCGTGGAGACCCCGATGCTGTCGCGCATCCGGCGGGAACCGCCCGAACCGCAAAAGCGGCCGGGCCCGGGGGGAGTTCCCCCGGGCCCGGCCTTACCTGTCGTGCATCCTGCCTTGCGTCAGTGGAGCGTCGGTGAGGTGTCGTACCCGGCTCAGTAGCGCGGGTCCACCCGGTAGGTCGGATAGTCCGGGATGTACCAGTGGCTGGAGTCCCAGATGCCGAAGGTGAACCGGACCCCGTGGCTGCCACGCTTGTTGGCGGCCTTGATGAACTTCTTGCCGATGCTCTTCATGAGGTAGGACAGCGCCCACAGGACCCAGCCGGCGACCCGGGCGGCGATGTGCGGGACCTTCTTCAGGATGCTGGAGATGCCCTTGGAGACCTTGCTGGAGACGATCAGCAGGCCGCCGATGACGTTGCCCTCGGTCCGGCTGAAGTAGGTGGTCCACTTCTTCTTCCAGGACATGCCGGTCAGGTCGTCCATGGTGATCGGGTCGACCGGGTAGCCGTAGGCGTTCGGCGAGCCCTCCAGGACCGGGTCGGTCTGCAGGAACCGGCCGGTGGTCGAGTCGTACAGGCGCACGC
Source organism: Streptomyces sp. FH025 (assembly GCF_017427025.1). Classification (GTDB taxonomy): domain Bacteria; phylum Actinomycetota; class Actinomycetes; order Streptomycetales; family Streptomycetaceae; genus Kitasatospora. The sequence goes on along the minus strand of NZ_JAFLNG010000136.1, from coordinate 12,613 downwards.
CCATCAGGGTGAGGCCGGAGAGGCTGTCGGCTTCGCGCTGCTGGCCGCCGAGCCAGCCGTACTCGGTCGAGCCGGTGGCGTCGACGACGTTGCCGTACTCGTCGTAGTGGTAGACGGCGAGGTCCTCGGTGCCGTCCGGGGACATCTGGACGGACACGTCGCCGTGCAGGTTGGTCAGCAGCAGGATCGCGCCGCCGTCGGTGCCGGTGGCGGCGGTGAGCTGGCCGGTGAGGTCCTGGACGTTGCGGGTGAGCTTGCCGGCCGCGTCCTTGGACCAGGTCGGGGTGTCGTTGCCGCCGTCGAAGTGCTTGGTGTCCTGCGCGGTGACGGTCCAGGTGCCGTCGGTGCCCTTGGTCTCCGTGGTGGAGAGGGCGAGGCGGCCGGAGGCGTCCAGGTCCCAGGTCTTGCGGGTGTCGCCGAGGGTCTCGGTGCGGACCAGGTCGTTGGTGTAGTAGCCGACCTGTGTGCCCTTCGGGAGGGCGGTGGTGCGGCCGAAGGCGTCGTACACGTAGCCGGCGTCGGTGAGGCGGTCGGCGGTGTCGTAGCCGTGGTTCTCGGCCTGGGTGACGGCGTCGGCGGTGGCCGGGTCGCAGTCGTCGGTGACGCTGGTGCGGTTGGTCCGGTTGCTGCTCTTGTCGAACGCGTAGCTCCGGGTGGCGCAGGCCAGGCCGGTGCTGTCAGCGGCCTTGGTGAGGCGGCCGGTGGCGTCGTAGGTGTAGCTGCTGGTGGTGCTGTTGCCGTCGCTCTGGGTGCGGCCGGCCTGCTGTCCGTGGACGGTGTAGTCGGCGGTGTCGGCCAGCAGGACGGCGCCCGCCTGGTTGGTGTAGGTCCTGCCGGTCTGGATGCCCTGGCTGTCGTAGGTACTGGTCAGGGTGTTGCCGCCGGGCATGGTCTGGGCGACCAGCCGGCCCTCGACGTCGTAGGAGGCGGTGAAGGTGCCGGCCACCGAGTCGGTCAGCGAGGTGGGCAGGCCGCGCGGGTCCTTGGCGGTGTCGTAGCCGTAGGTCACGGTGGACGGCACCGAGTCGGACTTCTTCACCGGGCGGTCGAGCTTGTCGTACTCGGTGATGGTGACGTTGCCGGCGCCGTCGTCGTAGGAGATCTGGCGGCCGAGCTTGTCGTAGCCCTGGGTGATGGTGGCCTTGCCGTTGTTGATCGAGACCCGCTGGCCGGTGGCGGGGTCGTAGCCGAGCACGGTGTCGGCGAGGGCGGTGCCGGTGCCGCCGGTGGTCGAGATCTTCACCGGGCGGCCGGCCGCGTCGTAGCTGCGGGTGGTGGTGCGGGTGACGCCGTTGGCGGTCTCGGTCTGGACCGTGACGTTGCCCCAGCGGTCGTACTGGAAGGTCTTCGTCGGCAGCTGCAGCGGGTTGCTGCCGCCGCCGGCGATCTGCGCGGCCGGGCCGATCGAGCAGACCAGGTCGGCCCACTCGGGGTGGCCGGCGCACGGGCCGGTCCCGGTACCGGTGTAGTAGCCGGTCACCGTGGTGGCCGCGTCGGAGCCGGTGGAGTTCGGGCGGCGCTGCGAGGTCACCCGGCCGGCGTTGTCGTAGCCGGTGGTGGTGGTGATCTTCAGGCCGCCCGGGTCCTGGACGGACGTGGTCGGCAGGCCCTGGGCCCAGTCGTAGCCGGTGGCGGTGGTGCGCGGGTCGGCGTCGGCGGCGTAGCCGTCGATCCGGGCGCCGACCGTCACCGAGGTGGTCATGTCGCTGACCGCGGCGGTGGTGGGGCGGCCCTCGTCATAGGCGCTGACGGTGTGGGCGCGGGCCGGGACCTCGGCGCCGGCCGCGAGGGCCGGGCTGGTGCCGGAGGCCGCCAGGGCGTGCTCCAGGGTGACCAGCTGCAGCGGCTCGTACTTCTCCAGCAGGCGCTTGCCGTCGGCCGAGTAGACCGAGGTCGAGGAGAGCACCTGGGCGCGGTCGGCCGTCGAGCGGCCGGCGATGCCCAGGGCGCGCAGCTTGTTCAGGTCGTTGCCGGTGGTGGCCAGGGCGAGGATGCGGTTCTCCGCGGACAGGGTGCGCACCGGGCTGCCGTAGGCGTTGTACTCGGTGGTGGTGATGGCGCCGCCGGGGGCGGCGGTGTTGACCTCGCGGCCGGAGGCGTTGGTGTACGTCAGCGAGGCGCGGTTGTAGCCGGCGGTGCCGAGGGCCTTGCCGTCGTGGGTGGCCGGGACGGCGTCAGGCGGCAGCACGGCGGTGGCGTCGGTCGGGGCGTCGCTCTGACCCCAGGCCGCGACGTCGGACGGCGCCAGCGGGTAGGGCGCGTTGGCGCCGCTGAGCGGGACGTCGTAGACCATCGAGGTGGTGGCGGTGCCGTCGGTGACGTCCTTGCTGCCCTGCTTGAGGGAAGGACGGGAGGCGGCGAGCAGCATGCCGTCGCCGGCGGTGGCGGCGTTGCCGGCCTTGCCGTACTCCAGGGTCCACGGCAGTTCGCCGGGCTCGGTGACGGTGGTGACCCGGCCGGCCGCGTCGTAGCCGTAGGCGGTCTTCAGTGCCGGGCTGATCCGCGGGTCCCAGACCTCGCGCAGCCGGCCCTGGTCGTCGTAGGCGTACTGCGAGACGACGACGGGGGTGGCGGTGGTGGCGCCGGGGTCGGTGGACCACAGGCGGATCTGCTTCACCTGGCCGGCCGTGTCGCCCAGGACGGAGCCGGCGGCGGTGGTGGTGTCGGCGTAGACGTACTCCAGTACCCGGCAGCCGGCCGTGGCGGGCGCGGCGGCGCAGTCGGCGGAGGCGGTCGCCGAGGTGGGGGCGACCACGTACTTGGGCCGGGCCAGGGTCTTGCCGCCGGTGACGACCTTCTCCGAGACCACCGAGGTGGTGGAGTTGTTGCTGGGCAGAGAGGAGGCGGAGGCCTGCCAGGTGGTGGCGGCCGGGTCGACCTTGGCGAAGGTGACGGTGGTGCCCTCGGTGTCCTTCAGGGTGAAGGCGCCGGTGAACGCACCGGTCAGGGTGAGGTTCTCGGCGCCGGGCTCGGGCTTCCAGCCGCCGGAGCCGGTGGCGGTGAAGCCGACCTCGGAACCGTCCGCGGAGACCACCGAGAGGGAGGTCGCCGAGGTCTGGCGGACGTAGGAGTAGGCGGCGTCGGTGATCTCGGCGGTGGTGCCGGAGCTCCACTGCGGGCCGAAGATCGCCGCCTGGCCCTCCTGGGCCGAGCCGTTGGCGGGCCGGCGGGAGGAGAAGGAGCGCTCGGCGTGCAGGCCGAAGGCCTCGGCGTCGGTGTCGGACAGGGTGAGGTCACCGGTGAGGATGTTCACCGAGCCCGGGCCGACCTTGGTCTCCGGCGCGGTGCCCGCGTTGCGGTCCACCGTGACGGTGTTCGGCTCGGTGGCGTCGGTGGCGGTGCCGTCGGTGAACACCGCGCGCACGTCGACCGGGCCGTTCTCGGCCAGGGTGTCGGTGATGTTCCAGGTCAGCGCGGCCGGCTTGCCACTGGGCGCGGCGAAGGGCCAGGCGGCCACCGCCTTGCCGTCGGTGGTCGCGACGTTGGCGACCGGCACGTCCTTCCAGACGTCCGTCTCACCGCGGCGGTACTGGTAGCGCACGCCGGTGTAGGTGCTGTTGCCCTCCGCCTGCAGCGAGGTGCGGCGGGCCGGGCGCTCGCCCGCCCCGGGCGCCACCAGGGCGGAGCCCTTGCCGGCGTAGAAGGCGTAGGTCTTGTCGGCGGAGACGTTGCCCGCCGCGTCCCGGCTGTGCGCGGTGACGGTGTGGGCGCCCGCCTTGAAGGTGAGCTTGGCGCTGACCGGGGTGCCGGTGGTGGCCGCGGTGACCCAGGCCCCGCCGTCCAGCTTGTACTGGATGTCCTTCACGTCGCTGGTCGGCGGGGTGAAGGTGAAGGTGCCGCTGTAGTCGCCGTTGGCGTCCGGGGTGCCCGTCCACTGACCGGCCGGGAAGTCGCCGGAGGAGACGGTGGTCGTGCCGGGCGCGGTGGTGTCCACGGTGAGGGTGCGGAAGGAGGACCAGGCGCTGTTGGCGGTGCCGTCCCAGGAGCGGGAGCGCCACTTGTAGCTGCCGGCCGCCAGCGCGGTGCCCGGGGTCCAGGTGAAGGTGGAGCCCGATGCCGCCATGGCGGTGCGGCCGGACTGCAGCGCGGCCGTGCCGTTGGACGTCCAGACCTCGAAGTCCAGGGCTATGTTGCCGCCGTCGGGGTCGGTCGCCTTGGCGGACAGCGTCGGGGTGGCGTCGCCGGTGATCGCGGCGTCCGCCGGGGAGACCAGGGTGGAGACGGCCGGCGGAGTGTTGTACGTCACCGACAGGTACGGCGTGTTGGACGTCGCGTTGCCGGAGTTGAACTTCTTCCAGCCGTACGGGTCGGACTCGTCGGTGGCCCGGATGCCCAGGGTGTTGTTGGTGTTGCCGTTCGCGGCCCAGGCCTTGACCAGCGCGGTGATGTCCTGGTTCACCCAGCCGTCGTTGCAGGAGCTGGAGTAGCCCTTGGTCGCGGTGGAGGTGGCCCACTTCTTGTTCCAGCCGGGCTGGGCGGTCCAGCGGGTGGCCGTGGTGGCGGTGCCGGTGTCCCAGACCTCCCAGCTCTTCGCGGTGCACGACCAGCTGTGGAAGTTCCACAGGTTGAGCTTGCCGCCGGTGATCTGCTTCCCGCTGATCTTCGACATCGGGAACTGCAGGAATGAACGCGCGATCTGGCCGGAGCCGTTGTTGCCCAGCTTCAGCTCGGTCTGCGAGGAGACATCAGTGGCGTAGCCCTGCTGTACGAAGGTGTCGAAGCCCACGCCGATGTTGACCGCGGGGTCGATGGTCACCGGGTACTGGGTCTTCGGGTCGTTCAGGAACGCCGCGTCCGGGGTCAGCGTCAGGTCGATCGCGTTCCCGTTCTGGGTGACCTTCAGCGCGACCGGCGCGGTGCGGGTGTGGTCGCCGCTGCGCTCGTCGACCTGCGCGTCCCACATCACCGGCGCCGGGAGCTGTCCCGCCTCCTGGCCGGTCTTCGGGTCGATGAACGACACCGAGTTGTCCGGGTTCTGCCGGGCCTGCAGGCCGGCCGCGTCCAGGGTGAGCGTCACGCTGCCGTTGGCGGCCACCGCCGAGCGGTCCTTGAGCTCCAGGAACTGCTCGAAGCCGGTCCGGGTGGATTCGATGACGAGGTCGGTGGCGGTGAGCGCGTTCGCGTACCGGGCCTTGGCGCCGTCCACCGCGGGCTCGGGCAGAGCACCGCGCCAGGACAGCGACATGGCGGTGCCCTGGCCGTTGTCCAGCGAGACCAGCGGGGTGGTCGGGGCCTTCGGGTCCCCGGTCGGGGCGCCGGCCGCCTTGAACTTCGACGCGGCGGCGGGCGGGGTGGCACCGGCCAGCGAAAGGTTGAGCGGGTGGCCCTTGGCCTTGACGCTGCCGTCCGACTGCCGGGCGAGGTCGACGTCGATCGGCCGGAGATTGCCGGACTTGTCCTTGTAGCGGACCGGTCCGGAGGCGACGTCCAGGGTGGTGGTGCCGTCCGGGTTGATCCAGGTGGTGGTGGACTCGGTGCGCTCGTCGACCACCTCGATCCGGCGGTTCTCCAACCGGGCCTTGAGGTGGGCGGTGGCGATGTCCTTGGCCTCGGCGGCCCCGAGCGCCTTGACGGGCTTCGGGGCCTGCTCCGGGGTGACCGCGACGGCCTGACCGGTCGTCATGATGACGGCGGCGGCCTCGGCGGAGAGCACCACGGCCAGGGCGACGGCGGTGTTGCGCAGCACGCCGTTGCGGCGGCGGGGCGCGGTGGGGGGCGGCGAGCCGGCTTCGGTCCGGTGCCGTGGTGGTTCGCCCATGGGGCGTGACATGGAACTCCTCGGTTGTTCTGTGCGGGCAGGAAGGGCCTGGAGGAATGGGGGGCATGGCCGGTCTGCCGACGGCGCGTCAGCCATGCGGCGGTAAAGCGATAGCAATGAATCAGCCAATGTCCCGGACGGGCGGGAACGGTCGAAAATCGTCCAGAACGATGGAAACCATTCGGGCGCGACGACGGGTGGCCGATGCGGACTCCGGCGGTCGGTGCGACTACCGGATGCCGGAGGACGAGAGCCGGCCGGTGGCCGCCAGGGCCCGGTCCAGCAGGCCCCGCGTCCTCGACCAGGCCGCCGTTTCGTCGGGGGCGCGGACGTAGAGCACCAGGCCGATGCCGTCGGGAACGGCACGGACGCGCACGTGTTCCAGGCCGTCGCCCAGGGCGGCGCACGCCCACAGCGCGGCCTGGACCTCCGCGGCCGCCGTCTCTTCCGACGGGGCGGAGCCGGGGGCGGTCGGACCGGCGGCGAAGGCCGGTGCGAAGGAACCGGCGAGGGCGAGGAGCAGGAGGACGGCGGGGACCGGACGGACCGACACGAAGGAGTCCTGTTCTGTGCGGGAACTGCGCTGAGGGAGACCGCAATTCTGGGTGTCCAGAAATCTGGGGAGTGCGCGCGCCACGAATCCTCGCGTTCCGTGGCCCGCCACGGGAAGCGAATCCGCGGGCAGGATCAGGACAGGCAGCATGCTGCAACACCGCACCGGGCAACGCCCCGGGTTACCGCCCTGTTGTGGGCCCCGACGGGGCCGGCGACCGGGGCGGGGCGTTGACCGGATCATGCCCTTGCGAGCGCGTTCCGGCCGGAGGAATGATCAGCCCCCGGGCCGACCGGGCATACGGAATCGTCCACGGGGATCAGGGGTCGAGAAGTGCTGGAACTGCTGGGGCTGGATGCCACTGCGGAAGCCGTCTACAGGGAAATGCTCGCCGACCGCGAAGGGGGGGTCGCGGAACTCTGTGAACGTCTCGGCCTCCCCGAGAGCGCCGTGCGCGCGGCCCTCGACCGGCTCGCCGACCTCACCCTGCTGCGAACCTCCCGCGAACGGCCCGGCGCCCTGCGGCCGGTCAGCCCGGAGCGCGGACTGGAGATCCTGCTGCGTCGTCAGGAGGAGGAACTCGCACGCCGACAGCAGGAGGTGGCCGCCTCCAAGGCCGCCGTCGCGCACGCCCTGGGGGAGTACGCGAAGCTGCGGGCCGACACCCCGGTGGGCGGCCGCGAGCGGCTGCTCGGCTTGGACGCCATCCAGGACAAGCTGGAGGTGCTGACCGCCAGGCTGACCAGCGAGGTCCTGGCGGTGATACCCGGCGGCGGCCAGTCCGCGGCCAGCCTGGCCGCGTCCCGGCCGCTCGACGAGGACGCCCTGCGACGCGGAGTCAGCCTGCGCACCGTCTACCAGGACAGCGTCTACGACGCCCCGGAGACCCTCGACTACGCCCGCTGGATGACCGCCCTCGGCGGCGAGGTGCGGACCGCGCCGGTGCTGCCGCCGCGGATGCTGGTCTTCGACCGGAGCACGGCCGTGGTGCCGATCGACCCGGGGAACACCCGGGCCGGTGCGCTGTGCACCAGTGAGCCGGGGATCGTCGCCTCCCTGGTCGCCCTGTTCGAACAGACCTGGGAGACCGCCGTCCCGATCGCCGACGACCGGGGCGGGGTGACATCGCTGACCCTGACCGCCGGGGAGCGCGAGCTGCTGCGGCTGCTGTCCACCGGGCTCACGGACGACGCGGCGGCCAAGCGGCTCGGCGTCTCGGTGCGGACCGTCCGGCGGCAGATGGCCGCCCTGATGGAGCGTCTCGACGCGGTGAGCCGCTTCGAGGCCGGACTGAAGACCGCCCGGCGCGGCTGGTTGTAGCCGCTCGTCCGGGCGAAGGCCCGTACGGGCAGGTGGAGTTCGGGCCGCCGGTCAGGCCGTACGGCCCTCCGTCCCGGCGCCAACCAGCGGTGGTGGACGATCGAGCGCTGACCGGCGGCCCGGGCCGGGCCTCAGGGCTGCCCGACCACCAGCAGCGCCTCCGCGCCGGCCGGCCGGTAGCCGGCGGCCTGGAAGGCGCGGACGCTGGGGGCGTTGCCGGGGGCCTGCTGGGCCCAGACCGCCCCGCCCTCCGGCAGCAGGTGCCGGGCCGCCGTGGCGAGGGCGCGACCGAGGCCGCGCCCCTGGGCCTGCGGGTCGACCTCGATGGCGGCCTCCCAGCGGCCCGCCACACCACGGCCGAGGATCAGCACGCCGCCGTCGGCCGTGAAGACCCGGACGTCCTCCCGGTAGTCCAGCGCCCGGAGCACCCGGAGGTGTTCGCGGTCCTCGATCTCGGCCAGCGGCAGCGGCGGCTCGCCCGGGAGACGGTCGGCGACGGAGAGCAGGTCGATGTTGTTGACGGTCCGCCCGGTGCGCTCGGCGAAGGCGGTGAGGAAGGGCGGACAGAGCGGCGCGGCGAGCGGATCGCCCGCCACGGCGGCGAGCGTCTCGTGCACCCAGGCCGGGTCCTCGTCGGTGAACACCACGGAGTGCGCGGCGAAGGCCAGCACCCCGGTGTCCCGGGGCGACGGCTGCGGCACCACCGTCACCGTCCCGTCCGGCGGCGGAAACACCCCGCCCGCCGCGTCCGCCAGGATCTCCGCCAGCCCCCGCACGCCCATCGCGTTCCCCTCCTCGGAATATCGGCCCAGCCTAGTCGATCACCGGGCACGCCGATGGACCAGCAGGTACCGCCAGAACAGCAGCCGCCGCAATGAGGAACCCGGCAACTGCCGTGCGGCGTAAGCCCGTACGTCGGCGAGGGTGGTGTTCGGCGCCGCGACCGGCGCCTGCGGGGCCGGCTCCGAGCCGCGTTCACGCAGGTGCACCGCGAGCCGACAGAGCGCGTTCACCGGTACGGCCGCCAGGCTGACCGCCCGGTCCCGGACCGTCTCTGACCGGTAGCAGCCCAGCACCACCAGCACTCCACCCGGCGCCAGCGCCTCGCGCAGCCGGTCGAGGGTGTCGATCGGCAGGTGGTGCAGGGAGGCCAGGCAGGAGATGTAGTCGTAGTGGCCCGGCGGCACCTCCAACTCGATGACGTCCGCCTGCCGGTAGTGGATCCGCGTGGCGCCGCCGCGGGCGGACGCGGCGGCGATCACCGCGGCGTCGCGGTCGACGGCGTCCACCTCGACACCGCGGTCGGCCAGTGCCCGGGCGAAGGCGCCCGTCCCGCAGCCGACGTCCAACGCCCGGCGGGCCCCGGCGGGGAGTTGGCGCAGCAGCAGCCGGTGGTAGTGGTCGTTGTGATCGAACGGCATCCCGCCAGGATGCCAGTACCCGTTACCGCTTGCGGGCCCGGCTCGGCTGGACCCGGGTGGGTTCGCCGGCCGCCTTGGGGTGGTCGGGCGGGTAGGGGAGTTCGCCGAGGCCCTCGTCGCGCAGCTGCTTCTCGTACAGGTCCAGCAGCCCCTCCAGCCGGAACGCGTGGTCCTCCATCCCGGCGTTCAGGTCCCCGAGTTCGGCGAAGCGGGCCGGGACGGTGCGCAGGTCGAAGTCCTCCGGGGCGGCGTCGTCCAGTTCGTCCCAGCGCAGCGGGGTGGAGGCGGTGGCGCGCGGGCGGGCGCGCAGGGAGTAGGCGGACGCGATGGTGCGGTCGCGGGCCATCTGGTTGTAGTCGACGAAGATCCGCTCGCCGCGCTCCTCCTTCCACCACGCGGTGGTGACCCGCCCGGGCATCCGCTGCTCCAGCACCCGGCCGAGGGCGATCACGGCGTGCCGGCCGTCGGTGAAGGTCCACTCGGGGGCCAGCGGGACGTAGACGTGCAGGCCGCGCCCGCCGGAGGACTTGGGCCAGCCGCGCAGCCCGTACTCCTCCAGCAGGGCGCGCAGTTCGTGGGCGGCGCGGACGGCGTCGTGGAAGTCGGTGCCGGGCTGCGGGTCGAGGTCGATGCGCAGCTCGTCCACGTGGTCGGTGTCGGAGCGGCGCACCGGCCAGGGGTGGAAGGTGAGGCAGCCCAGGTTGGCCGCCCACAGCACGGCGGCCGGCTCGGTGGGGCAGATCTCGTCGGCGGAGCGGCCGCTGGGGAACTCGATCCGGGCGGTGGGCAGCCAGTCCGGCAGGCCCTTGGGCGCGCGCTTCTGGTAGAAGAACTCGCCGTCCACGCCGTCCGGGAAGCGCTGCAGCGTGGTGGGCCGGTCGCGCAGCCCGCGCAGCACCCCGTCGGCGACGGCCAGGTAGTACTGTGCGACGTCCAGCTTGGTGAAGCCGCGCTCGGGGTAGTACACCTTGTCCGGGTTCGACAGCCGGACGGTCCGCCCGGCGACTTCCAGTTCCACGGCTGAGCCCATGCCTCACACGCTAAGCGCGCGGCGCCCGGCGCGCGCCCCGGGGCGAACCGGGCGAGGATCGGACGCATGGACCTGCCCGTGATGCCGCCGGTGGCGCCGATGCTCGCCAAGTCGGTGGCGAAGATCCCGCCGGGGATGCAGTACGAGGCGAAGTGGGACGGCTTCCGCGCCATCGTCTTCCGCGACGGCGACGAGGTCGAGCTCGGCAGTCGCACCGGCAAGCCGCTGACCAGGTACTTCCCCGAACTGGTCGAGGCCTGCAAGCGCGAGCTGCCGCCCCGCTGCGTCCTGGACGGCGAGGTGGTGATCGCCCGGGACGGGCGGCTGCGCTTCGAGGAACTGCTGGAGCGCATCCACCCGGCGGCGAGCCGGGTCAGGCTGCTCGCCGAGCGGACGCCCGCCTCCTTCGTCGCCTTCGACCTGCTCGCCCTCGGCGACGACTCCCTCCTGGACCGGCCGCTCTCGGAGCGCCGCCCGGCCCTGGAAGCGGCCCTGGCCGACGCCGCCGACCCGGTGTTCACCGCCCCCGCCTCCACCGACCGCGAGCTCGCGCAGGCCTGGTTCGCCGAGTACGAGGGCGCCGGGCTGGACGGTGTGGTGGCCAAACCGCTGGACCAGCCCTACCGGCCGGGGGAGCGGACCATGTACAAGATCAAGCACGAGCGCACCGCCGACTGCGTGGTGGCCGGCTACCGCGAGCACAAGAGCGGCCCGGTGGTCGGCTCGCTGCTGCTCGGCATCAACGACGCCGAGGGCAGGCTCCAGCACGTCGGCGTCTGCGCCGCCTTCCCGATGGCCCGCCGCCGCGAACTCGCCGAGGAGCTCGCCCCGCTGCGCCTCGACGACCTCTCCCAACACCCGTGGGGCGCCTGGGCGGAGGAGTCCGCGCACGCCGAGGGGCGGCTGCCGGGCGCGGTCAGCCGCTGGACCGGCGGCAAGGACCTCTCCTGGATCGCGCTGCGCCCCGAGCGGGTGGCCGAGGTCGCCTACGACCACATGGAGGGCACCCGCTTCCGGCACACCGCGCAGTTCCGCCGCTGGCGGCCGGACCGCGCGCCGGAGAGCTGTACGTACGAGCAACTGGAGGAGCCGGTCTCGTACGACCTCCGCAAGGTGCTGGGAATGTGACGGAACATCAACAGGCTTGATCGGCCGCATGGTTCGGGCGTTGACGCGGCCCGGAATCACGACAGGTACAGCGAGGCGGAGGGCGTCATGCCGCCCGTCGTGCCCGGGGTCGGGGCCGGGGCCGAGCCGCCCGCCGTGGGCGAGGCCGACGCGGGCGACGAACCCGAAACCGAAGCCGAAGCCGACGGCGATGGCGGCGCCGACGTAGAGGTCGAGCTGGGCGCCATCGTGGCCGGCAGCGTGTAGACGTTGCCCGGCGAGACGATCTGCGTGATCGCCTTGGCCAGCAGCGTCGAAGGCTCCGAACCCTGGTACAGCGTATCGGTGTTGACCAGGACGACGAGCGAGGCCTGAGCTGCCGGCAGGTACACCGCCACGGTCTCGTACCCGGGCAGCGAGCCGTTGTGACCGATCCAGCCGTGGGTGTTGAACAGCCCGAAGCCGTAGGCGACGTCGGGTGAGCCGGTGTCCTTGAACTTCAGCCGCTCCGTCTGGGTGGCCTGGTTGAACAGCGGCATGCCGGTGGCCAGTACCTTCGACCAGCTCTGGAGGTCGGCCAGGCCGGAGATCGCCGCGCCGGCGGCCCAGCCCCAGGACGGGTTCCAGGTGGTGGCGTCCTGGGTGGAGCCGTTGGGCGTCTGGTTGGTGTAGCCGTGGGCGTGCGGGTCCGGGATGGTCGCGTCGGTCGGGAAGACCGTCCTGTTGAGCCCGGCCGGGGCGAAGACCTGGGTCCTCAGGAAGTCGCCGAGCGGTTGGCCGCCGACCTTCTCGACGACCTGGCCCAGCAGGATCGCATTGGTGTTGGAGTACTCGAACTTGGAGTCCGGTGCGAAGTTCGACGCGTGCCTGAACGCGTACGCGAGCAGCTGGTCCGGGGTGAAGGAACGGTTCGGGTCGCTGAACAGCGCCTGCTGGAAGTCCGGGTCGTCGGTGTAGTTGTACAGGCCGCTGCGCATGTCGCCGAGCTGGCGCAGGGTGATTCCGTCGCCGCCGGGGACGTTGGGGACGTACTTGGAGACCGGGTCGTCCAGGCCGAGCCTGCCCTGGTCGGCCAGGCGCAGGACGGCGCTGGTGGTGAGGGTCTTGGTGACGCTGCCGATCCGGGTGTACAGGTCGGGCGTCATCGGCGTCCCGGCGACTTTGTCGGCGGCGCCGAAGGCCCGCTGGTAGCCGCCGGCGGGGGTGGTGTAGCCGACGATCACGCCGGGGAGCGAGGCCCGGTTCATCACCTGCTTGATCGCGTCGTCGAGCCGGCCCGTGACGTCGGGCGTGAGCGCCACGACCCCGCCGGAGGGGCTGCCGCCGGTCGCGGTGGTGCCGCCGAAGGTCGCGGACGGGCTGAGCGCGGCGGGTTCGGCGGTGAGCGCCGCTCCGCCGGCCCGCCCGGCGGACGTCGAGTCGCC
>NZ_JAFLNG010000135.1 GCF_017427025.1 Streptomyces sp. FH025 | reverse complement strand
CGGCGGACCAGCAGCGGGCCGACCGGTTGCGTGCCGACCAGCTGAGGGCCGACCAACTGCGCGCTGACCAGCTCAGACCCGTCAGCCCGCCGCCCGACGGGATCACCCTGCTCGGCCGGCTCCGCCGCGCCCACCCGGGGCTGCGCGCCGTCGTCCTGGCCGCCGCCGACGACCCGCACCGCGCCGCCCGGGCGTTGCACGCGGGTGCCACCGGCTGGGTGGCGAAGGAGAGTTCGCTGGCCCGGCTGCTCGCTGTGGTGCGGGGCGTCCTGCGGGACGAGACGCACCTGCCGCCCGCGCTGCTCACCGGGGTGATCCGCGAGCTCACCACCGCCCGGCGGGACCGCACCGAGAGCGAGCGGCTGGTGGACACCCTCACCCCGAGGGAGAAGCAGATCCTGCGCTGCATGGTCGCGGGTCTGGGGCGGCAGGCGGTCGCGGAGCGGCTCTACCTGTCGCCGCACACCGTCCGCACCCACATGCAGAACGTGCTCGGCAAGCTCGGGGTGCACTCCACGCTGGCCGCCGTCGCGGTCGCCCGCCGGGCCGGGGTCAGCCCCGCGGAGCCGGCCCTGCCGTCGCCGCCGTCGGTGGCCGGGGTGCCCGAACGGGGCTGAGGTCCAGGGGGCGTGGCGGGGCGAGGAACCGTGATGTGCCGGGCTCGCAACGCGCGAAGAGCCCGCAAGGCCCGTTCTAGCCGGGGATGTTGTCGAACGGTGCGACCAACACCCGCAGCAGGGCGGCGAGTTCGCCCTGCTGGTCGCAGCTGAGCTGGGCCAGCAGTTCGCGTTCGTGGGCGAGCAGTCCGGCGAGTGCCTGGTCGGCGCGGTCGCGGCCGTCGTCGGTGAGGCGGACCAGGACGCCGCGCCGGTCGCCCGGGTCGGGCAGGCGCTTGACGAGGCCCTTGCCGGTGAGGCGGTCGATCCGGTTGGTCATGGTGCCGGAGGTGACCAGGGTCTGGGTGAGCAGTTGGCCGGGGGAGAGCTGGTAGGGGGAGCCGGCCCGTCTCAGGGCGGTCAGGACGTCGAATTCCCAGGGCTCCAGGCCGTGCTCGGCGAAGGCGGTGCGGCGGGCGCGGTCCAGGTGCCGGGCGAGCCGACTGACCCGGCTGAGCACCTCGAGCGGCTCCACGTCGAGGTCGGGGCGCTCTCGGCGCCACGCTGCGACCAGCCTGTCGACCTCGTCCTCCATGACGATCAGTGTATCGGTGGATGTGTCGATGTGAAGTCTCTTGACATCGAGAAATGTGCCAGTGAGGCTACATCGAGATATCTTGATGTCGAGATACCTGCGAGGTGAACCATGCCCACCCCCGTCTGGGACCCGGCGCAGTACCTACGCTTCGCCGACGAACGCACCCGCCCGCTGCGCGATCTGCTCGCCCGTGTCCCCGCACTCCCGGATCCGGAGCACGCCGTGATCCTGGACATCGGCTGCGGCCCCGGCAACTCCACCGCCGTCCTGCGCGAACGCTGGCCGCACGCCCGGATCACCGGTGTCGACAACTCCGCCCCGATGCTCGCCACCGCCCGCACCGAGGGCGAGCCCACCGCCGACTACCTGCTCGCCGACGCCCGCGACTACGACCCGGCCCCGGCCCGGCCCGACCTGATCGTCTCCAACGCCGCGCTCCAGTGGATCGACGGCCACCTCGACCTCGTCCCGCGCTGGGCCGCCGCACTGCGCCCCGGCGCGACGGTCGCCTTCCAGGTCCCCGGCAACTTCGACGCCCCCAGCCACACCCTGCTGGCCGAACTGCGCCGCAGCCCCCGCTGGCGCGAGGCCCTCGGCCCCGACGCCGACCGCGCGGGCGTCCATCCGCCCGAGCGCTACCTCGACGCCCTCGCCGCCGCCGACTGCCTCCCCGACGTCTGGGAGACCACCTACCGCAGCCTGCTCCCGGGGCCGGACCCGGTGCTGGAGTGGGTCAAGGGCACCGCGCTGCGCCCCGTCCTCACCCGGCTCGCCGACCCGGCCGAACGGGCCGCCTTCCTCACCGAGTACGGGCGGCTGCTGCGCGAGGCCTACCCGGCGGGGCCGTACGGGACGGTCTTCCCGTTCCGGCGGATCTTCGCGGTCGGGGTCAAGCGGTGAGAGGTGAGCCGTAGAACGGTGAGCGGCGAGCGGCACCCCCGGAAGGGCTCAGGCCCTGCGCTCGCCGACCAGCTTGGGGTGCCGCTCCAGCCCCTCCAGCCCGTGCCAGGCCAGGTTCACCAGGTGCGCCGCCACCGTCGCCTTGTCCGGCTTGCGGACCTCCAGCCACCACTGGCCGGTCAGTGCGACCATCCCGACCAGCATCTGCGAGTACATCGGCGCCAGCCGGGCGTCGAAGCCCCGGGACTTGAACTCCAGGCCCAGGATGTCCTCGACCTGGGTGGCGATGTCGCTGATCAGCGAGGCGAAGGTGCCGGTCGACTGGGCCACCGGGGAGTCCCGGACCAGGATCCGGAAGCCGTCCGTCGAGGTGTCGATGTAGTCCATCAGCGCGAACGCGGCCTGTTCCAGCAGCTCGCGCGAGTGCCCGCCGGTGAGCGCCCCCGTCACCATGTCCAGCAGCAGCTGCATCTCGCGGTCCACCACCACCGCGTACAGCCCCTCCTTGCCGCCGAAGTGCTCGTACACCACGGGCTTCGACACCCCGGCGCGCTCGGCGATCTCCTCCACCGAGGTGCCGTCGTAGCCGCGCTCCGCGAAGACCGTCCGGCCGATCTCCAGCAGCTGCTCCCGGCGCTGCTTGCCGGTCATCCGGACCCGGCCGCCCCGGCGGCGCGGGGTCGGCGCGGGCGCGGCCCCCTCCGTACCCGGCTCGGTACCTCCGTGGGCGGCCCCGCCCGTCGGTGCAGCGGCCCGCGGACGGGCCGGCGCCGTTCCGGGCGCCGCGTCCGTCCGCGTGCTGTGGTGACCGCCTGTGCTGTCTGCGCTGCTCCCGTTCACCCCTACATCATGCTGGAAGTGCCGCCTCATGCGGCGCGGCGGGCGGCGATCCGCTGCGCGTCCGGCCAGCGGACGTCCCGGACCCAGCCGGCCAGCTCGAACCAGCGGATCAGCCGGGCCGAGGAGTCGATCTGCCCGCGCAGCACCCCGTGCCGGGCCGCGGTCGGGTCGGCGTGGTGCAGGTTGTGCCAGGACTCGCCGCAGGACAGCACCGCGAGCCACCAGACGTTGCCGGAGCGGTCCCGGGAGCGGAACGGGCGCCGGCCGATCGCGTGGCAGATCGAGTTGATCGACCAGGTGACGTGGTGCAGCAGCGCGACCCGGACCAGCGAGCCCCAGAAGAAGGCGGACAGGGCACCCTCCCAGCTCAGGCTCACCAGGCCGCCGACCAGCGCGGGCAGCAGCAGCGAGATGGTGGTCCAGAGCCAGAACAGCCGGGAGATCCGCCTCATGGCCGGATCGCGGACCAGGTCCGGGGCGTACGTGAGCTGCGGGGTCTGCTCCTCGTCGAACATCCAGCCCATGTGAGCCCACCACAGGCCCTTGATCAGCGCGGGGACGCTCTCCCCGTAGCGCCAGGGCGAGTGCGGGTCGCCGTCCTTGTCGCTGAACCGGTGGTGCTTGCGGTGGTCGGCCACCCAGCGCACCAGCGGGCCCTCGACCGCCAGGCTGCCGGCGACCGCCAGCACCAGGCGCATCGGGCGGCTCGCCTTGAAGGCGCCGTGGGTGAAGTAGCGGTGGTAGCCGACGGTGATGCCGTGGCAGGTGAGGAAGTACATGGCGACGGTGACCGCCGCGTCCGTCCACCCCAGCCCCCGGCCCCACGCCACCGGTACGGCGGCCACCAGCGCGGCGAACGGCACGAGGATGAACAGCGCGAGGGCGAACCGCTCGGCGAAGCCCTGCTTCTCCCCGCCGCGGGTGGCGGACAGCCGGGCGGCGGCGGTTCCGGTGTCGGCGGTGGTCTCAGAGGTGGTCTCGCCTGCCTGGATGGTCATTGGGCGTCCCTTTGCGGCGTCCCGGAACAACGGGAGAGAGCGGAGCCTACGTCGGCGTAACCTACGGCATCGTAGGTTGCGCTCCGTGTCCAGGGGAACACACCTGCGCGCGGCGCTTGAGTGAATTCACCCGACTGGATGGATGAACCCCCACCCCCGGATGTTCGAGCGGCCGCGGCGGATTGGTGCCTGCGGATCGGGGCAGTTGATACCCACGGGGGGGTCGACTCGGGTAGGGTCTGACAGGACTGTCCGCCGTGGTGTAATGGCAGCACAGGGCCCTTTGGAGGCCTTTGTCTGGGTTCGAATCCTAGCGGCGGAGCCTCTACACGCCTCGGGTTCGGGCGTTTCCCCCCGCGCCGGTATTGTCGGTGCTGCTCGGCGGACTGTGCGAATGGCGACCGGCCTGGGTCCGGGCCGGGCCTGCTCTGCCCTCTCTGTGAACCTACCGAGGAGCCTCCCCGCATGGGTGCCAATTCGCTTGCCGCCGTTGTCGTGCTCGCCGCCGGTGGCGGGACCCGGATGAAGTCGAACAAGCTGCCCAAGGTTCTGCACGAGGTGTGCGGGCGTTCGCTGGTCGGGCACGCCGTGTCGGCGGCCGGTGAACTGACGCCGGGCCAGCTGGTCGTGGTGGTCGGTCACCAGCGCGAGCTGGTCGTGGCGCACCTGACGGAGCACTACCCGACGGCGCGCACCGCGGTGCAGGAGGAGCAGAACGGCACCGGGCACGCGGTGCGCACGGCGCTGGAGGAGCTGGCCGCGGACGGTTCGGTGCTGGACGGCACGGTGATCGTCACCGCCGGTGACTCGCCGCTGCTGACCGGCGAGACCCTGCGCCGACTGGCGGACGCGCACGAGGCGCAGCAGAACGGCGTCACCGTGCTGACCGCCGTCGTCCCCGAGCCCTTCGGCTACGGCCGGATCCTGCGGGACGAGGACGGCACCGTCGCCGCGATCGTCGAGGAGCGGGACGCCACCGCCACCCAGCGCGCGATCACCGAGATCAACTCCGGCGTCTTCGCCTTCGACGCCAAGCTGCTCGTCGAGGCGCTGGGCGAGCTCACCACGGACAACTCGCAGGGCGAGGAGTACCTGACCGACACCCTGGAGATCCTGCGCAAGGCGGGCCACCGGGTGGGCGCCGTGGTCGCCGAGGACCACCGGGACATCCTGGGCATCAACGACCGGGTCCAGCTGGCGCAGGCCCGCCGGCTGCTGAACGACCGCCTGCTGGAGCGGGCGATGCGCGCGGGCGTCACCGTGGTGGACCCGGCGACCACCTGGTTCGACGTGCAGGTGACGTACGAGCCGGACGCCGTCGTGCTGCCGAACACCCAGCTGCAGGGCGCCACCCACCTGGCCGAGGGGGCCGAGGTGGGCCCGAACTCGACGCTGAAGGACACCCTGGTAGGCGCCGGCGCCCGTGTGAGCAACACCACGGCCGACCGCGCCGAGATCGGCGAGCTGGCCGCCGCAGGCCCGTACGCCTACCTGCGCCCGGGCGCCAAGCTGGCCCGCAAGGCGAAGGTCGGCACCTACGTCGAGGTGAAGAACTCCGAGCTGGGCGAGGGCGCCAAGGTGCCGCACCTGTCCTACATCGGTGACGCCACGATCGGCGAGGGCACCAACGTCGGCGCGGCCTCGGTCACCGTGAACTACGACGGCGTGAACAAGCACCGGACGGTCATCGGCGCGCACTGCCGGACCGGTTCGGACAACATGTTCATCGCTCCGGTCACCGTCGGTGACGGTGCTTACACCGCGGCCGGCTCGGTCATCACCAACGACGTTCCGGCGGGCGCGCTGGGCGTGAGTCGGGCACACCAGCGCAACATCGACGGCTGGGTCGAGCGCAAGCGCCCCGGGACGGCATCCGCGCAGGCCGCGAAGGCGGCGACGGAAGGTGCCGAGGAGGCCTGACGGCCCGGGCGGGCGCCCGCCGGACGGTCCCGAGGCGGACGGTTTCTGCGCGGGCGCGTAACCTTGGGGACATACGTGCGCCACTGGGCCTTACCGCCCGTGTCCGGGCGTACCGACAATTCCCTGATCCCCCGTGGGTGCGGGCTGCCCTGCCCACCCGCCGGGGGAGGGGTTCAGCGTCAGCAACGCGAGGAGACGGTGCAGTGAGCGGGATCACGACGTCGGGTGAGAAGAAGCTGAAGCTCTTCTCCGGCCGTGCCCACCCGGAACTGGCGAGGGAGGTGGCCGCGGCGCTGGGGACCGAGCTGGTCCCGACCAAGGCCCTGGACTTCGCCAACGGCGAGATCTACGTCCGCTTCCTGGAGTCGGCCCGCGGTGCGGACTGCTTCGTGATGCAGAGCCACACGGCTCCCATCAACCAGTGGATCATGGAACAGCTGATCATGATCGATGCGCTGAAGCGGGCCTCCGCCAAGAGCATCACCGCGATCCTGCCGTTCTACGGGTACGCCCGCCAGGACAAGAAGCACCTCGGCCGCGAGCCCATCTCCGCCCGCCTGATCGCCGACCTGCTGCGCCAGGCCGGTGCCGACCGCCTGATGGCCGTGGACCTGCACACCGCGCAGATCCAGGGCTTCTTCGACGGTCCGGTGGACCACCTGTTCGCGCTGCCGCTGCTGGCGGACTACATCGGCGAGAAGGTGGACCGCAACAAGCTGACCGTCGTCTCCCCGGACGCCGGCCGCGTGAAGGTCGCCGACCAGTGGTGCGACCGGCTGGACGCGCCGCTGGCGATCATCCACAAGCGCCGCGACATCACCCAGGCCAACACCATCCTGTCGGCCGACGTCGTCGGTGACGTCAAGGACCGGGTCTGCGTCCTGGTCGACGACATGATCGACACCGCCGGCACCATCTGCGCCGCGGCCGACGCGCTGTTCGACAACGGTGCCGCGGACGTCGTGGTGGCGGCCACCCACGGTGTGCTCTCCGGCCCGGCCGCGGACCGGCTGAAGAACTCGCGGGTGAGCGAGTTCGTGTTCACCAACACGCTGCCCACCCCGGCGGAGCTCCAGCTGGACAAGATCACCACGCTGTCGATCGCCCCGTCGATCGCGGCCGCGATCCGCGAGGTGTTCGAGGAGGGCTCGGTCACCAGCCTCTTCGAGGGCGTGCACTGACCCGAGGGCGTGCACTGACGAAGCCCCGCGCAGGCGGCCCCGGTACCTCCACGGTCCGGGGCCGCCGCCGATTTCACGGGAGGGCACCGGTGCGGTTAGACTCGTGAAACTGCTCGGCGAGGGATGCCGTGTGCCCGCTTGACGGGCGCCGACTCCGTGATCGACGCGCTGCCGGTGGTGGATTCCCGTCCGCCGGCAGAAGCCGTTGCCGCCGAGCGACCCCCAACGTACTGAGGGTGTGGTCCCGGCGGTTTTTCGCGTCCCTGCACCCCCGCGCCAGTCTTCACGAGGAGTGCAGTCGTGTCCGAGATCCGCCTTGCCGCTGAGACCCGTACCGAGTTCGGCAAGGGTGCCGCCCGTCGCGCCCGCCGTGCCGGCTTCGTCCCCGGTGTCGTCTACGGCCACGGTCACGCCCCGGTTCACCTGAACCTGCCCGGCCACGACCTGATGATGGCCCTCAAGACCCCGAACGCCCTGCTGGTCGTGCCGATCGAGGGCAAGGACGAGTACGTGCTGCCGAAGGCCGTCCAGCGTGAGGCCATCAAGCGCACCATCGAGCACGTCGACCTGCTGCTGGTCAAGCGCGGCGAGAAGGTCACCGTCGAGGTTCCGGTCCACACCGAGGGCGAGCTGGCCGCCGGCGGCAACCTGCTGGAGCACGTCCTGCAGGCCCTGCCGGTCGAGGCCGAGGCCACCCACCTGCCCGAGGCCGTCACCGTCTCCGTCGAGGGCCTGGAGGCCGGCGCCTCCGTCCACGCCAAGGACGTCGTCCTGCCGGCCGGCGTCTCGCTGGCCGTCGACGCCGACGCCGTCGTGCTGCAGGTCATCGCCGCCCAGGCCGCCCCGGCCGAGGAGGCCGCCGAGGCCGAGGGCGCCGAGGCCTGAGCCTCTCGCACCTAGCTGTCGACCGCTGCCCCGGTCGCTCCCCTGGAGCGGCCGGGGCAGCGGTGTGTCCGGGATGATGACGTCGAGCGCGAAGGAGAGAAGCATGGCGGAGGACTACGAGGGCCCCTGGCTGGTGGTGGGGCTGGGCAACCCGGGCGAGCAGTACGCCCGGAACCGGCACAACATCGGCTTCATGGTGGTGGACCTGCTGGCGCAGCGGATGGGCGCCAGGTTCAAGGCGCACAAGAGCCGGGCGCAGGTGGCCGAGGGGCGGCTGGCGGGCCGGCGGGTGGTGCTGGCCAAGCCGATGTCCTTCATGAACCTCTCCGGCGGGCCGGTGACGGCGCTGCGGGACTTCTACAAGGTGCCGGCCGCCGCGGTGGTCGCGGTCCACGACGAGCTGGACATCGACTACGCGACGCTGCGGCTGAAGCTGGGCGGCGGGGACAACGGCCACAACGGGCTGAAGTCGATCACCAAGTCGCTGGGCCCGGAGTACCACCGGGTGCGCTGCGGCATCGGCCGTCCGCCGGGCCGGATGGAGGTCGCGGACTTCGTGCTGAAGGACTTCTCCTCGACCGAGCGCAAGGAGCTGGAGTGGTTCGTGGACCGCTCGGCGGACGCGGTGGAGGCGCTGCTGTCCGAGGGGCTGGAGCGGGCGCAGGGCACGTACAACTCCTGAGGCGGTTGACGCGTCGTCATGGCCTGGCGCCGGGTGCGCAACGGTCGTACAACGCTTGCCGTTCCAAACCTGAATTCGTGTGAGAGGACTGTGCGGGATCGGATAGCGTCGGCCTGGTACGCGAACGGGTCCTGGGGAGTTCTCGATGCGGAGATTGCGTCCGGTCCGCCGCCTTCGGCGGCTCCGGGTGGTCCGGCTGAAGCGGTTCGGACGGCGGATCGGCACGGCCGGTGCGCTGGGGGTGGCCGGGGTGCTGCTGTCCGGCGGTGCGGTGGCGCACGCCGAGCCGATCGCCGAGCCCGATCCCGCGGTCTCCCCGGAGCCGGCGGCGGCGCAGTTCGGCCCGGTGCTCGGCGACTCGATGGGCGAGGACGCGGGCCTGCTGGCGGTCGGCGGCGGCCTGGTGGTCGTGGCCGGCGGCGCGGCGCTGTGGCTCAAGCGCAGGCGCGCGGGCGAGCCCACGGCCTAGGGATAGACGTACGAAGGGCCGGTGCCTCCGGGTGGAGGCACCGGCCCTTCGACGTGCCCGCCGTCAGCCGGTGTTGCGCAGGCCGGCGGCGATGCCGTTGACGGTCAGCAGCAGCGCGCGGGCGCGCAGCGGGTCCTCGTGGCGGCCGGCCGCGACCTCCTCGCGCTGGCGGCGCAGCAGCGCCACCTGGAGGTAGGAGATCGGGTCGAGGTAGGCGTCGCGGACGGTGAAGGTCTGCTTCAGCACCGGGTTGTGCTCCAGCAGTTCGCTCTCGCCGGTGAGCCGGAGCACCTCGCGCAGGGTGAGGTCGTGCTCGGCGACGATCTGGTCGAAGATGTGGTGCAGCTCGGCGGGCACCAGCTGCTCGACGTAGTGGCGGGCGATCCGCAGGTCGGTCTTGGCCAGCGTCATGGCGACGTTGGACAGGAAGTTGCGGAAGAAGTGCCACTGGCCGTGCATCTCGTCCAGCACGCCGCCGAGGCCGGCCTCGCGGGCGGCGGCGAGGCCGGAGCCGACGCCGTACCAGCCGGGGACGATCTGGCGGGACTGGGTCCAGCCGAACACCCACGGGATGGCCCGCAGGCCGTCCAGGCCGGCTCCGGAGTCGGGGCGGCGGGACGGGCGGGAGCCCAGGTGCAGCGAGGCGAGCTGGTCGACCGGGGTGGCGGCGAAGAAGTACTTCGGCAGGTCGTCCTGCTCGACCAGGGCGCGGTACGAGGTGTGGGCGGCCTCGGAGACCCGGTCCATCGCGGCGTCCCAGCGGGCCAGTTCCTCGGGTGCCTGGCGCGGGGCGGTGTGCAGCGCGGAGGCGGCCAGGGTGGCGGAGAGGGTCAGCTCCAGGTTCTCCCTGGCGAGGGAGGGCAGCAGGTACTTGTCGGAGATGACCTCGCCCTGCTCGGTGACCTTGATCTCGCCCTCCAGGGTGCCCCAGGGCTGGGCCAGGATGGCCTCGTGCGAGGGGCCGCCGCCGCGGCCGACGGTGCCGCCGCGGCCGTGGAAGAGCCGAAGCCGGATGCCGTAGCGGTGGGCGACGTCGCGCAGTCGGCGCTGGGCGCGGTGGATCTCCCACTGGGAGGTGGTGATGCCGCCGAACTTGGAGGAGTCGGAGTAGCCGAGCATGACCTCCTGGATGTCGCCGCGCAGCGCGACGAGCAGCCGGTAGGAGGGGTCGGAGAGCATCTCATCCAGGATGCGGTCGGCCTGCTGGAGCTCGTCCGTGGTCTCCAGCAGCGGCACGATGCCGATCTTGGCGATGCCGGCGTGCAGGTCGATCAGGCCGGCCTCGCGGGCCAGCACCGTGGCGGCGAACACGTCGTCGGCGCCCTGGCACATGGAGATGATGTAGCTCTCGACGATCTCGTCGCCGAAGCGCTCGAAGCCCTCGCGGATGGTGTTGAAGACGCCGAGGGTCTTGGTGCCGGCCTCGTCCAGCGGGGCCGGGGTGGGGGCGAGCGGGCGGCGCGAGCGCAGCTCCTTGGCGAGCAGCTTCTGCCGGTACTCGCGGGGCATGTCGGCGTAGCGCCAGGCCTCCTCGCCGAGTCGGTCGAAGAGCTGGCCGAGGGCGTGGTGGTGGGCCTCGGCGTGCTCGCGCACGTCCATGGTGGCGAGCTGGAGGCCGAAGGCCTCGATGGTGTTGATGGCGCGGGCCAGGCGGCCGTCGGCGATCAGCTCGCCGCGGTGGGAGCGCAGCGAGTCCTGGATGAGCCGCAGGTCGGCGATCAGCTCGCGGGTGCCGAGGTAGTCGCGGCCCTCGACGTGCGGGGTGCCGCCGGCCAGGCGCTCGCGGGTGTTCTCCAGCTTGAGCCGGATGCAGGTGGCCTTGAGGCGGTAGGGCTCCTCGGCGTTCATCCGCTTGTAGCGGGGGCTGAGTTCGGGGAGCCGGTGCAGGTCCGTGTTGAGCGAGGCGAGCAGTTCGACCGAGGCGCCGGCCAGCCGCTCGGAGGTGGAGAGGGTGTTGCGCAGGTCGTCGATGGCGGCGAGGGCGTCCTTGATGCCGTACTCGTGCTGGAGGTTGAGGACGTCCCAGGTGACCTGCGGGGTGACGTTGGGGTTGCCGTCGCGGTCGCCGCCGATCCAGGTGCCGAAGGTGAGCGGGCGCACGCCCTCGGGCAGGTGCAGTCCGACCCGGGCGAGCTCCTCGTGCAGCTCCTCCAGGACCTCGGGGACGGCCTCGCGGTAGAGCTCGTCCAGGTAGTAGACGGCGTTGCGGGCCTCGTCGGTGGGCTCGGGACGGGCGATGCGCAGCTCGTCGGTCTGCCAGAGCAGGTCGATGACCTCGGCGAGGCGGCGGTCGGCCGAGCGCTTGGCGCTGCTAGTGCGGGCCGGGCCGGCGGCGGCCAGGCCGGAGGTGAGCTCCTCGCGGTGGATGCGGTCGAGGAGTTCGCCGATCCGGCGCAGCTTGTTGAGCACGCTGCGGCGGGCGGCCTCGGTGGGGTGGGCGGTGAAGACCGGGCGGACCGCGAGGTGGGCCAGGGTGTCTTCCAGGTGCTTGCGGTCGGCCTCGGCGAGCTGGTCGGCGGTCTGGGCGAGCAGCGAGCCCTCGCGGGCGCGGCGGGTGGCGAACTCGCGGCCGCGGTGCACCTGCTCGGTGACGTTGGCGAGGTGGAAGTAGGTGGAGAAGGCGCGGACCAGCTTGGCGGCGGTGTCCAGGTCGATGTCGGAGAGGAGTTCGGCGGTGGCCTCGCCGTCGGTGCGGCTGAGCAGGCGGACCTGTTCGACCAGGCCCAGCAGCTGGGGGCCCTCCTGGCGGACCAGCGTCTCGCCGAGCAGGTCGCCGAGGCGGCGGATGTCCGCACGCAGGGCGGCGTTGTCGGCGACGGTGGTGGGGCTGTCCGCCGGGTTGGGGACCGGAGCGGTCACGGCTGGCTCCCTGTGGTGGTGGGGTTCGGCAACGGCTCATCGTCACAGGTCCACGCGCAGTGTGGCAGGTGTGACGCGTGCGGACCGCGCTGTCCGACGCGACCAGCATAGGTGTCGGGGCGGTCGCTGTCCGCGAGGTGGCCGGATGGCGGACAGGCCCGGCGGAAGCCACCTGTGGTCTGGACCACTTGACCGTCCTTCGAGGTGTAGCGGGTGATCCCGGTGGGGAAGGGGAGGGGTTGCCGCTTAGGCTGTCACGCATGAGCAAGTCGCCTGGGGAGCGCGTGCCGGTCCGGTCGTTCTGGTGGTGGAAGCGGCCGCGCAGCGCCCTCCTGGACATCGGGCTGGCCCTGCTCGCCGCGGTCGAGTGCTCGGCCAGCACGATCGCCTTCCTCTCCGCCCGGCTGCACGTGACCACCGCGGGCGCGGTCGGGCTGGCCGTGCTCGGCACGCTGGCCGGCGGCTCGCTGGTGGTGCGTCGGCGCTGGCCGGCCGTACCGGTGCTGGTGACGCTGCTGCTGATGCCCGGGATGCTGGGCGTGGTGCTGCTGGTGGTGGCGCTGTACACACTGGCGGAGACCTGGGAGTGGCCCTCGCGGCGCCGCCGGGTGGTGGCGCTGTCCGGGCTGGCCTTCGCCGAGGCGGCCGCGGTGATAGCGGTGTCGCTGATGACGCCGACCGACTCGCTCGCGGAGCAGCCGCCGCTGTGGGGGCAGATCCTGCTGTCGCTGATGGTGGCGGTCGGGCTGACCGTCGCGCCGGTGGTGACCGGTCTGTACGTCGGGGCGCGGCGGCGGCTCATCGAATCGCTCAAGGACCGCGCGCACGGCCTGGAGACGGAGCTGGACCTGCTGGCCGAGCAGGCGCAGGAGCGCGCCCGCCGGGCCCGGCTGGAGGAGCGAACCCGGATAGCCCGGGAGATGCACGACGTGGTGGCGCACCGGGTGTCGCTGATGGTGGTGCACGCCGGGGCGCTGGAGCGAATAGCCGGCAAGGACCCGGAGAAGGCCGCGCAGAGCGCCAAGTTGATGGGCGAGGTGGGCCGGCAGGCGCTGAACGAGCTGCGCGAGATCCTCGGCGTGCTGCGGATGGACGACGACCGCCAGCCCGAGCCGGACTCGCTGGCCGGGCTGCCCCGGCTGGTCGACCAGTCCCGGGCGGCGGGGATGGCGGTGACGCTGACGGTCAGCGGCAGCCGGCAGGAGTTCACCGGCGAGGCCGAGCAGACCGCGTACCGGGTGGTCCAGGAGGGGCTGACCAACGCGCACAAGCACGCGGGCGGCGCCCAGGTGTCCGTGCTGCTCGCGTACGCGCCGAACGGGGTGCGGGTGAGCGTGGTGAACGCCTGCCCGGACGGGGAGCGGGGCGCGGCCCGGCTGCCCAGCGGAGGCAACGGGCTGGTCGGGATGCGGGAGCGGGTGATCGCGCTGGGCGGCACCTTCTCCTCCGGGCCGGAGGCGGACGGCGGCTTCCGGGTCGAGGCGGTGCTGCCGTCCCGGCTGGCGGTGCGGGCCGAGCGGCTGCGCTGACCGTCGTCCTCAGCCGTGGTCTTCGGGGGCGCGCAGCCGCTCCGGGGCGGTGCCCAGGACCAGGGTGCTGATCGCCTGGTCGATGCCGTGGCCGAGGAACCACTCGCCGGTGTGGTCCAGGCTGTAGACCCGGCCCTCCTCGTCGACGGCCAACAGGGCCTGCCCGTACGCCTCCTCACCGAGCGGGGCGAGCTGGGTGCCGAGGGCCCGGCCGAGGTCGAACAGGGTGCGCGGCTGGTGCAGGCCGCACAGCGGGTCGAGCAGGAACGGGGTGCGGGCCAGCTGGCGGCCCGGGCCGACCAGGTCGAAGGCGAGGCCGCCGAACTCGGCCCAGGCCTCCACCGCCGCGGGGAACACCGCGTGCCGGACGCCGTCCGGTCCGCCGTACCCGACCAGGGTGTCGGCCCACTCCTCGGCCTGCCGGATCCGCCAGCGACCGGGGTGCCAG
>NZ_JAFLNG010000134.1 GCF_017427025.1 Streptomyces sp. FH025 | reverse complement strand
CCGCGAGGCCGAGTTCACGCTCGGCGGTGGCCGCCGCGAGCCGGATGACGGCGGAGGGGTGGCCGCCCAGGCCGGTGTTGGCGTGGGAGGCCAGGCCGTCGATCACCACCAGGATACGGATGGCCGTCAGATCGGCGTCCTCGGTGCGGAATTCGCCGTTCTCGACGCCCGAGAGGATGACGGCGGTGAGGCGGCCGCGCCACTGGGTCTGCTGGGCGAGGACGCGGTCGCGCAGGACGGGCCGGTAGCGGCTGAGATGGCGGGCGTTGAGCCAGAGTCGGCTCATGTCGTCGTAGGCCGGGCCGGTGGTGCGGGCGAAGAAGCGGGCGAGGTGGTTCAGCGCGGATCCGTCCGGGGGATCGGCGGGCAGGAGTGTCTCCAGTTCGGCGCTCGCGGCGCTGCCGAAGGCTTCGGCGACGAGGTCCTCCACGGCTGGGAAGTAGTGGCTGATCAGGCCCGGCCTGACGTCGAGTTGCTCGGCGATCCTGCGCAGGGTGATGCACTCAAGGCCCTCGGTGAGGGCGACGACGGCCGCGGCCCCGATGATCTCCGCCCGGCGGTCGTCGGGGGACTTCCGGATCCGTTTGCGCTGAACGCTTGACGTCATGTGCCGGATGCTATTGAGTGTGCGACCAATAAGCAAGCAGGTGGGCACGACACCCCCACGGAGGGCCCCCAATGGCGTCCACGCTCCCGGATCACCCCCACTCCGGCTCCCTCGCCGCAGGCTCGCCGGGCGCAGCGCCCTCGGCCGCCGGCGCCGCGCCGCTCCAGCACTCCCGACAGGAACGGGACGGCCGGGTCGAGGTCCACGGCATCGACCACATCCCCGAGAGCGAACGGCGTGGCCGCGCCCGTGAACTCTTCGCGGTCTGGGCGGCCGCCAGCGTCAACTACCTCAACCTGGTGGTCGGCGGTTCCCTCGTCCTGAGCGGGCTCAGCCTGTGGCAGGCCTTCGCGGTGGTCGTGGTCGGCAACCTGTTCTGGCTGGGCACCGGCCTGCTCGCGGTCTCCGGGCCGGCCGCGGGCGCGCCCAGCGAGGTGATCACGCGCGCGATGTACGGCGTCCGGGGCAACCGGGTGAACAACGCGGTCACCGGGTGGATGATCTCCGTCTGCTACTTCGCGCTGAACCTCTCGGCCGCGGCCGTCGCGGCGTTCTCCCTGGCCGAGCAGATCGGGATCACGCCCGACACCCCGATCAAGATCGCCATCGTGATCGCGATCGTGGTGCTCACGCTCACCATCAGCGTCTACGGGCACGCCGTGATCGTGCGACTCTACCTGCCGATCACCCTCGCCCTCGCGGCCTCATTCGCCGTCGTCGGGTACGCCATCGTGCGGCACGCCGACTTCGGCTGGGCCCAGCCGGAACCGCTCACCGGCGGCGGGCTGTGGGCGGCGGTGCTGGCGGGCATCACCCTGATCGCCTCCGGCCCGCTCTCGTACACCACCAGCGCCGACTTCTCCCGCTACCTGCCGGCGGCCACCCCGCCGCGCGCCGTCCTCGGCTGGACCGCCCTCGGCGGCTTCCTGCCCAGCCTCCTCGTCGGCGGCCTCGGAGTGCTCGCGGCCTCCGCCGTCGACATGACCGACCCGCAGGCCGCCCTCCAGCGCATCCTGCCCGGCTGGTTCAGCCCGGTCTTCCTCCTCTCCCTGGTCGTCGGCACCATCGCGGTCAACGCCCTCACCGCCTACAGCGCCGGCCTCGCCCTGCAGGCCGTCGGCATCCGCATTCGCCGCACGCTCAGCGTGCTGGTGGACGGCACGGTCGCGGTGGCGCTGACGCTCTACGCCCTGCTGGTCTCCAACTTCCTCGACACCGTCAGCAATGTTCTCCAGCTGACCGTCGTCCTGCTCGGCCCCAGTACCGCCATCTACGCCACCGACATCCTGCTCCGCCGCAACCGCTACGACGGTCGCGCCCTGGCGGACGAAACGCCCGGCAGCCCCTTCTGGTACCGCGCCGGCACCAACCCCGCAGGCGCCCTCGCCCTGGCCGCCGGAGTCACCGGCTCGGCCCTCTGCGTCGACACCCTCTACACCGGCCCGCTCGCAGCCCTGGCGGGCATGGACCTGGCCCTGCCGGCCGGGATGGCGGTCGCCGCAGTCGTCTACGCGCTCCTGGCGCGGAGCTCGGCGACCCGCCGCTCAGTGACCCGCCGCAGCGCCTGACCGCCCGGTGCCGGTCGCGCCGCGCGTCGGAGGTCGGTGGGGCCGACTTCCCCTGAGGGCAGGCCGCTGGGGGCACGCGGGATGGCCCGGGGGTTCCGGATCACATCAGGTCTGCCTGCCGGAGAACCTCGATGTCCGCCCGGTAGGGGTAGTGGTGGCCGTGTTCGAGGGACTTCTGCACCAGGTCGCCCTTCACCTTGTCCGCATGGAAGGTCGACCAGGTGCGGCACGTCTCGCACACCTCGCAGGTGAGGAACGGCCGGAGGAGGTGCAGACGGTGGTCGCGACCCACCAGGTACAGGCTGCCCGTCTCGACCGTGTTGCTCGGGTACCGCATGGTCGAGGTCGGCACCACCGGGTGGTCGCCCATGAGGCGCCGATAGCTGATCGAAGCCTCGCGCCGGAAGGCGTCCCAGGTCACTGAAGTCACGTGGATCAGCGGCAGGTCGGCGAGGAACCGGGCGCGCGTGACGAGCAGCGACAGGTCGCGCGAGGCGTTCTCCAGGGCCTCCGGGAGATCGACGGCGTCGAGCGCGCGCCCGTGCGCCCTGGCGTTCCGTCGCTCGGCGAGGCGGGAACGTGCCTGCTGCGCTTCCCCCTCGGGGGCGAGGTTCGCCAACTCATGGAGAGGGTGGTCGGGGTTCAGCCCGCGCCGCTTCTTCACCCCGCCGATCTCCTGCAGAACGGCCGTCCATTCTCCGAGCCCCGGGCCTCCCGCGGTACCGGCGAGCTTGCGTTGCAACGCCTCCAGGGAGGCCAGCTCGATGGAGGCGCCTCGGGCGAGGGCTCCGGCGACGAGGGCGGTGTAGGCCAGCAAGGCCTCCGCTGCCTCCAGGACGGCGTCGTAGGCCGGGGCCAGATCGCCGGCGCTCCTCCTGGCCTCGACCTCCCGCAGACGCAGGGCGACCGGGTAGGGGAACCGGGTGCGTACCAGGTAACCGGGATCGTCCAGTTCGCCGGCCGCCTCGGCGCGGAGGCGGGTGAGCTGGCCGGCCGCGATGATGGAGCGCCGGGCCTCGTCGAGACTCTGGCCGGTCTCGAAGACGGAGCCGGCCAGGGAGGTCGCCTCTGCGCTCCAGCGGCTCATGCGCCGTGCGGCGGACTCCAACTCGCCGAGAGCGGTGGAGAGTGCGTCATCGGCTTTCGGCAGCTTCAGGGCGAGCAGGTCCCGGCGCCCGATCCGATTCCGGCCGAAGTTTCCGCGGGCGAGACTGCCGACTGCGTCGGAGCGCAGGAAGGCGAGGATCAGGCGCGCGTGCTCGGACGACAGGGGGCCGGTGGGGCGAAGGACGTGGATGCTGCCCACTGCGGCTGCGGGCAGATCCGACTCCTCGACGCGGGCCGCCTTGGGGCGGCCCGTGACCACTTCGGACAGCAGGAGGTCGCCTGCCCGGAGATGGAAGCGCTCCGGCACGTCGTTCCGCCAGATGTCGGTCTCGGTATCCGGCTCCGCGATCGAGCCGTCTCGGCCGACGTGCCGGATCCACAACAGGCGCACGGCACCGGGCTCCTGGGCTGTGCACGCGCCAGGCATGGATGCCGAGGTGGCGAAGCCCCTGGTGACGTCGAAGGCGTGGCCAACCAGGGTGTCGTCGCTCGGGGGATTCTTCCGATCGCCACTTGACGATTCGTCATGTCGGCCATCTCTGCTGGACAAGGAATCCCCCCTGAACGGATCCGTGATGGCGAGCATCGTAGCCCCGTACTTCGCCGGGCGTTGAATCAGCTGGTCGGGGCCGGGGGACACAGTTTTGAGTTGTCGAAGGAGCGTCGGTGCGAGCGGATCGCACCCTTGGATGAATGGGTGGTGGGTTGGGGTCAGCGGCAGAGGCGGCGGAAGGTGTAGCCGTGTTGGTGGAGGTTGGTCAGGATGGTGGGGAGGGCGGCGACGGTCTGGCTGCGGTCGCCTCCGCCGTCGTGGAGGAGGATGACGGAGCCAGGGCGGGTAGCGGTCAGGACGCGCTGTTCGATGGTGTGGGTGCCAGGGCGGGACCAGTCGGCGGGGTCGACGGTCCAGAGCTTGACGGTCTTGCCGAGGGCGGCCGCTCGGGCTCGGACGGTCCTGTTCACGAGACCGTAGGGCGGGCGGAGACAGGTCGGGGTGGTGCCGGTCTGGGCGCGGATGGCACGGTCGGTCTTGAGGATCTGGGCGTTGAAGTCGGCGAGGGAGAGCGTGCGCAGGTCAGGGTGGGCCCAGCTGTGGTTCTGGACGCTTTCACCCTGACGGGCGGCCTGGCCGGTCACGCCGGGGTTCGCGACGACGTTCTGGCCGACCTCGAAGAAGGTCGCGGGCACGCCGTACCTGGCCAGGACGGCGAGGATCTGGACGGTGTACTGCGGGCTCGGTCCGTCGTCGAAGGTGAGGTAGACGACCTTGGGGTCGGTGGCGGGGGAGGGGGCGGCCGAGGCCAGGGTCGCGAGGCCGAGCCCGGCGGCGAGGAGGGCGGCCACGGCACCGGCCGCAGGCCGGAACGGGCGGGCGCTGTGGACACGGCGGACGCGGCGGGAGCTGCGAGGCATGGTGGGCTCCGGGGTTGTCCTACCGGGAGCGATCGTGGACAGCCGTCGCCCCGGGCGCCGATGGCGTCGGGTGAACGGCTGCGCGCCCCAGGTGAGTTCCTCTTCCTCACCATCCTGTGCCCGGCCGCTCGGGGCCGCACGTCGGCATTCTCGGTTAGGGTGCGGACCGGCTGCGCCTGGCCATCGCAGGGCCGGCGCGAGGGGAGGGCGTCATGGGCGACGGTACGCGCGGGGCCGAGGGCAATGGGGGCGAAGGCATCGAGTGGCTGGCGGACACGGGAGGAGCGGTGGGCGGTGTGGTGTTCGCCCGGGGAATCCCGCCCGAGGAACTCGCCCGGCGGATGGGGGCCGATCCGGCGGCCGTGACCGGGCCGATCAGCGGAACGGAGATCTGGAACCTGGACATCGAGGTCTACCGCCCCGGAGGCGACGGCGACGGCGTGATCCGGGTCGGGGAGGCGGCCGATTGGTCCTTCGCGATCGAGTACGGCGACTCGACCGGTGGTGAGCTGCTCACCGAGATAGCGCGCGACGGCGTGGAGGTGGTCCACTTCCGGCCGATGCCCGAGCGGCAGCAGGCCCTGCTGGACTACGCCCGGGACGGCGCCGTGCTGTGCGGCTTCGGCCTCGGCGAGGAGCGCTGGCGCTGGGGGCAGGACCCCGACCTGCTGGTGCCGGAACTGGTCGCCGCGGCCGTCCTGGCGGCCGACGGCGTCACCCCCGCGGGCCCCGGGGGCGAGCCGTGCGCGGCCGCCCGCCGACGGACCCTCGGCGCTGTCGGGCGGCGGTTCGGGCTGGAGCTGCCCCGGGCGGTGCTGGGCGAGCTGCGGCTCCCGGCCTACGTGGTGCGCGGCATGCCGGACATGGAACTGCGGTGAGCTGAGGCGAAGTGTGGTGACGGTCATGGCTGGGCTCCTTCCCGG
This sequence comes from Streptomyces sp. FH025, assembly GCF_017427025.1. Lineage (GTDB taxonomy): Bacteria > Actinomycetota > Actinomycetes > Streptomycetales > Streptomycetaceae > Kitasatospora. The sequence goes on along the minus strand of NZ_JAFLNG010000134.1, from coordinate 8,333 downwards.
GCCTCATCGGCGAGGCCCCGATGACCGTCATCCTTTCCTGATCCCGACGCCCCGTACCTGTGCCGATCGGGAGGTTGCGGGGAGGAATTCCCCGACAAAGGGTGCCGATCGGCAGTGGGCATCAGCCGGCAGCGACGGTTACGGTCACCGTGAAGCTCCGCTGATTGGGCGGGCAGACCACGGCCTCGCCGCAGCTGGTGCGGTGTGCGGTGAGGCGGGCGGTGCCGGGCGCCGCGGCCCGGAAGGTGGCGGTGACCAGGCCGCAGCCTCCGCCCGGGCGGCAGGAGGGCGCGGGTGAGCTCGTGCCCCCGGCGGCGACCAGGGTCTGCGGGTCGTCGCCGACCGGCGGGGACCAGTAGGTGCTGTGCAGCTCCACGCGCAGCACGGTGCCGGGTGTGACGCTCACGGTCGTGCCATCGGCGTGTTCGTCCAGGACCAGGGCGGACGGGCCCGCCGTGCCGGACGAGGCGGTGGGCTGCGGCGCGGAAGAGAGCGCGGATGAGACCGCGGGAGAGGAGACGGAGGACGAGACGGAGAACGAAGCGGGAGCGGAACAGGACACCGCCGCCGCGCACAGCAGCGCGACGGCCGTACCAAGTGATCGAGTGGACAACAGCCCTCCTCAGCCCGAGGGCGAAGGCCGGAATCCGGAAGCCGGAATCCGAAGCCTACGGCCCAAGGGTCGGAACGAAACGGAACGCCACCGCCGGGGCGGACCGTAACGGCCCGCCCCGGCGGCGTCAGGGGTGATCGTGACGATGGGTCAGGAGACCGTGACGTCGTCGTAGTAGGTGTACGTCGGGTCCCCGGGGTAGTTGTCGTCCACGTTGGTCAGGGTCAGCGTGTAGCTGTGCCCCGGCGTCACGGCGCCGGAGGCGGACTGCCAGCCGAGGCCGTTGGTGCAGGTCTTGGCGAGCACCGTGGAGGTGGTGTTGGCGGTGTTGTCCTTCAGCGTGGCGGTCGCCCAGTCATAGGTCACGGTGTCCGGGCAGGTCACGTCGTACCAGAAGGAGACCTTGCTGCTGCCGGTCGGCGCGGTGAAGGTCTGGCTAGCGGAGGAGGTGGTGCTGGGGTTGGTGGAGCCGAGCATGGCGCCGTAGCTACCGGTGTGCTTGGCCGTGGTGGTGGCGCTGGCGTTGCCGACGGTGGTCCAGCCGCTGGTGGTGCCGGTCTCGAAGCCGCCGTTGGTGATGCCGCCGCTGCCGCCCGTGCCGCTCACCGTCCAGCCGAAGGTGGTGGAGCCGGAGGCCCCGGTGCCGTCCGTCGCCGTCACCGTGACGCTGGAGCTGCCGGCGGCGGTCGGGGTGCCGCTGATCAGACCGGAGGTGGAGATGGACAGACCGGCGGGCAGGCCGCTCGCGGAGTAGCTCAGGGTCTGGCCGGAGGCGCTGTCGGTGGCCGACATCTGCAGGCTGACGGCCGTACCGGTGGTGCCGCTCTGGGCGCCGGGGTTGGTGACGGTCACGGTGTTGCCCGTCGTGCCGCCGACGATCGGGTGCGACATCTCGCAGCCGCCCGCGCCGCCGTTGAAGTCGTTGGCCCAGGTCGACTGCATGGCGAAGCTGCCGGTGGTGAAGCTGACGTTCGCGGAAGCGCCCTGGCCGCTGCTGATCCAGGCGCACTTGTCGCCGTTCTCGGCACCGGAGCTGTCGGTCCAGCCGCCGGCCGGGTTCTGGTCGGTGATGGTCTCCGCGTACTCGTGGCCCTCGACGATGGTCACGCCGTCGAGGGTGCCGGCCGAGCCCGCGTTGACGTAGCCCTGGCCGCAGCTGGAGCCCGCGTCGGTGACGTACGGAAGGTTGGTGAAGGCGAGTTGGCCGTACGGGGAGGAGACCGCACCGCCGGTGAGCGTGGAGTCGCCGGTGTAGTCATGCCAGGCGCAGAAGTTGCCGCTGGCGGTGTTGAAGCCGTCCGGGGTGGTGCCGCTGGGTGACACGACGACGTACTGGTTGTTGCGGTTGGCCGCGGCGGTGGTGTTGCCGAAGTGGCCGGACGCCTTGACCGCCTCGGCGCCGATCTGGTTGCCGTTGGCGGAGGCCGGGGCCGCGGCGGAGGTGTCCACCCAGACGCCCGCGAGCGCGCCACCGGTCGGGTAGCCGACGTGGGCGGCATTGCTCGGGCAGCTCTGGGAGCCCGAGGCGATGCCCTCGCAGTACTGGGTCATGACACCGGACCAGAGCTCGTTGCCGGTGCCGATGCCCTTGAACAACTGTTGCAGGCGCGGCGCCATGCCCTGGGAGTCGCCGCTGAGCGTGGTGTTGCCGTTGGCGTCGGTGCCGGAGCTGCCCCACTGGGAGCCCCAGAACACCAGGTAGACGTGCTCCGGACCGGTGGTCACACCGATGTTCGGACTGCCGGCGCCGCCACCGTAGTTGAGATCGGCGGTGGAGGTGGCGGCGTGCGAGGACTCGTGCCCTCGCTGGGGGACGGCGCCGTGCCGGTAGGGGTGGTCGGCGTGCACCGTGGGGGCGGCGGCGCCGTCGGGCTGCGCCTGGGCGGGCGCCGCGCTGAAGCCGGCCGCGGCGAGAGCGAGCGCGGCGATGCCGGTGAACGCCGCTCGTCTGGCCTTGCGGGGAGTGGGGGTTCGGCCCATGTGAGGGTTTGCCTCTCTCATGCCGGCCACCCGGGCACCGGTCGGTGGCGGGTGGTCGTGATGGACAGGGAAGGGCCTGAGGCGGTCGGGATGCCTGGGAGACCCGCCGCACGCGGATCAGCGGGGGGAAAGGGCCCGCCTCGGCCGCAGAGAAGCAAAGCAGTCGGCGAAATGGAGGGTCAACGGGCCTGACGGTAAAGGGAATTGCGGTGAATGCCGCGCAATGGAAAAGCCCCCACGCCCGGGGGTTGATCGGCGGTGTCGTTCAATTCGGCTGAACTGTATGGGGGCTGTCATGAACAGTATGAAAGCCACCGCCACCAAACATATTTGACGGTATGAGGGCGGTAAGAATCAAGAATGCGAAGATCCGGCGATGAGGGAAAGGGGGATGGTTCGGGTGCGTAGGGGCACGGATTGCACGTGGGGCGGCCGGGCGAGGGAGGGCCGGATTCCCCCGCTAGTCAGCGCGTCGGGACGGCCGCCAGGCGGCCAGGCGTTCGGCGAGGAGGGCGCCCGGGTCCGGCGTGGTGTCGCGTAGTGCGACCATGGCGGCGGTGATCACGTCGCACAGTTCGCTCTGCAGGTCGGCCATGGTGTGGCTGACGCCCTTGCGCGGGTTGGCGCCCAGTACGCCGAGGAGAGCCTCGGCGACCTCGCCGGCCTCCTCCTGGATCTTCACCACCTGGAGCGGCAGCAGCGGCTGTCCGATGTGGGCCCGGTGGGCGTCGAGGTGGCGGTGGATGTCGTCGATCACCGCCCAGTCGGGAGTCCGCCCGGCGGCCAGCCGGGTCTCCAGCTGGCGCAGGTAGTCCTTGAGGGCCGGCGGCATCTTCATCCGCTGCGCCTCGGCGAAGGGTACGAGGCGCAGCTCCTGGCCCTCGCCGAGGACCAGTGCGGCCGGGTCGACGTCCATCCGGGCGTGGAAGTAGTGCCGCCGGGCGCCCTGCTCGGCCTCGGTGAGCACCGGGTGGAAGGGCCGCAGGTCGGGTGCCTCCAGACCGGTCTCCTCACGCAGTTCGCGGACGGCCGTCCGGTAGGGAGTTTCGCCGGGCTCGCGGTGGCCGCCGGGGACCACCCAGTGGGCGGGCCAGCAGATGTCCGGCTTGTCGTCGCGCAGTTGCAGCAGGATCTCCCCGCGGCTGGTGGTGATGAACACGTCCACGCTGACGAAGTCGGTGTCGTCCTCGGTGCCGGCCCTGTGCGGGCCGCCGGTGCTCACCTCGTGCGAGCCGCCAGTGCCTGCGCCGTGCGGGCCGCCGGTGCCTGCCTCGTGCGAGTCGCCCGTCTCCATGCCGTTCGAGGTTTCCACTCCGCTCACGTCGTCCTCCGTCGCGTCAAGGCCTCGGCCCCGGTTCCGGTTCGGGCGGCCGGCGGTAAGGCTGCCACCCCGTAGCCGGGTTGAACCCTCACCCGGGTGGCCGGTGGCAGCCCGTCCGGCGCACGCCCCCCGTCCGGGGCTTCCGGCGGGCGTCGCCGCGCCGGGACCCCTAGGGTCTGTGGTGCACCGACGGTGCCGGGCGCCGGGCGTACGCGCCCTGCCGCGCGCCGGGGTGCCCGGCCCTGCCTGAGGGCCGCCCGGCCAGTCCCAGGGGCGCCCGGCCAAACCGAGAGGTGGACCGCTCCATGCACACCGTCGTCCGCGGCACCGGCGCGCTCGGCCTGGCCGTCCTGCTGCTCGCTCCCGTCTCCGGCTGTCGGAGCGGCAGTCCCTCCGCCGCCGAGCCCGCGCCGACTTCGTCGGTGACCGGCGCGGTTGCCGGTGCCAGTGGCCTCGCCGCCCAGCAACTGGCCTGGCACTCCTGCCCGGCCCCGAGTGCCGCCCAGGGCGGCGGCACGGCGCCCGCCGGCGACTGGCAGTGCGCCACCCTCAAGGTGCCGTTGGACCACGACAAGCCGGACGGCCCGACCATCGACCTCGCCCTGATCCGCAGCCGGGCCAAGGACGAACAGAACCGCCTCGGCTCGCTGATCTTCAACTTCGGTGGCCCCGGAGCCTCCGGCGTCGCCACCCTGCCCGCCCTGGCCTCGACCTACGCCTCCCTCAACACCCGCTACGACCTGGTGAGCTTCGACCCGCGCGGGGTCGGCGCCAGCGCCGGGGTGAAGTGCCTGGACGACCACGGGATGGACGTCAACGCGGCCGTCGACAACACGCCCGCCACCCCGGCCGAGGTCAAGGCCCTGGACGAGAGCAACGCGCAGTTCACCGCCGCCTGCGAGCACAACTCCGGCGCCGTGCTGCCGTACGTCGACACCGAGAGCGCCGCGCGGGACCTCGACCTGATGCGTCAGGTGCTCGGCGACGACAAGCTCTCCTACTTCGGCATCAGCTACGGCACCCAGCTGGGCGGCGTCTACGCGCACCTGTTCCCGAAGGAGGTGGGCCGGGTCGTCCTGGACTCCGTGGTCGATCCGACGAAGGACCCGGAGCAGCTCGCGCTCGGCCAGGCCCAGGGCTTCCAACTCGCGTTCGAGGACTTCATGAAGGCCTGCGCCGCCCAGCTGGGGGCCTCCTGCCCGACCGGAGCCGGCGGCGCCGAGGGCACCGCGAAGGTCGCCGGGCTGTTGCAGGACCTGGAGCATTCCCCGCTGCCCACCGCCGGTGGGCGGCAGCTGACCGAGAGCCTGGCCGTCACGGGCATCGCCGGCGCGCTGTACAGCCAGGAGACCTGGCCCGCGCTGGCCGTCGGGCTCACCGAGGCGACGCAGCGGGGCGCCGGCGACACGCTGCTCAAACTGGCCGACGCGCTGCTCGGGCGGGACTCGCAGGGGCACTACAACAACCTGAACGCGGCCAACCGGGCGATCAGTTGCGTGGACGCGCGGCAGCGCTACTCGGACCAGGACGTGGAGCAGAAACTGTCGCAGTTCCGGGCCGCCTCCCCGGTGTTCGGGGCCTTCACGGCCTGGGGCCTGACCGGCTGCACCGGCTGGCCGGTGGCGGGAAAGACCGACCACCCGGAAGTCTCCGCCGAGGGCGCGGCCCCGATCCTGGTGGTCGGCACCACCGGCGACCCGGCGACCCCGGTGGAGGGCGCCCGCGCGATGGCGGAGCAACTGGGCCCGGGCGTCGGCATCACCGTCACCCTGAACGGCGAGGGCCACGGCGGGTACAACAGCGGCAATCCGTGCCTCAAGCGGACCGTGGACGCCTACCTGCTGGACGGCACGGTGCCGTCGAACGGGACGACCTGTAGCTGAGCGCCGGGTCGTGACCGTCCGGCCTCGAATTGGCCCAATGCAGTAGGCGTCGATTGGTCCTGTGAGGCGGTCCACTTGCCTCCTATGATCTTCGATGTGACCACGAACGCCACCAAAGTCGACTTCTACTTCGATCCCGTCTGCCCCTTCGCCTGGATCACCTCCCGGTGGATCCTGGAGGTCGAGCGGCAGCGCGAACTCGACCTCACCTTCCGGGTGATGAGCCTGTCCGTCCTCAACGAGGGCCGCACCGACCTGCCCGAGCGCTACCAGCGCCTGATGACCACCGGCTGGGGCCCGGTCCGGGTCTGCATCGCCGCCGCCGAGCGGTTCGGCGAGCACGTCCTGCGCGATCTGTACACCGAGCTCGGCACCCGTCTGCACGACCAGGACCGGCCCGCCGACGACACCGTCATCCGCGAAGCCCTGGTCGCGGCGGGCCTGCCCGAGGAACTGGCCGAGGCGGCCGGCAGCACCGAGTACGACGTCGCGTTGCGCAAGAGCCACCACGAGGGCATGGACCCGGTCGGCGAGGAGGTCGGCACCCCGACGATCCACGTGGACGGGGTCGCCTTCTTCGGCCCGGTGCTGAGCGCGATCCCACGCGGGGAGGACGCCCTGCGGGTGTTCGAGGGCGTGCGGCTGCTCGCCGGGTACCCGAAGTTCTTCGAGCTCAAGCGGACCCGGACCGGCTCGCTCGACTTCTCCTGACGGCTGACGGCTGACGGCTGACGAAGGACGACTGACGACCGGCTGCGTGCTCCGGACAGACGCGACAGACGCGACAGACGCGACAGGCGTGACAGGCGTGACAGGCGTGACAGGTGCGACCGGCCGGCACGCCGTGCTGCCGGAGCCGGATCAGGCCGGGTTCACCTTGAGGCTGGCCAATCCGGCTGCGGCCACCTTCGCCATCGACCGCAGCTCCCGCTCCAGCACCTGCCGCCCCGTCGGCGTCAGCCGTACGGGCCGCTGGCGCGGCTGCGCCCCGGCGTCGTCGGCGGGCTCGATCAGCTGCTTGGCCTCCAGCCGACTCAGCGCCCCGTAGAGGCTGCCGGGGCCGAGCCTGGTGCCGACCAGCCGCTCGATCGCGGTGTTGACCGCGTAGCCGTGCAGCGGTCCGTCGGCCAGTGCGCAGAGCACCAGGGTCTGGGCGTCGTACGCCTGCATGGGGCTCGCTCCCTTTGATTCATGCCGTGCCCGGATCACGATACTCCGTGGCGAGTAGTACGCGACGAGTACTACGCGGCGTGTACTATCTCGCCCATGGTGGACAAGGGGAGTCCGGCAACCCTCGGATGGGGTTGGCTGCCGGTGGCTTCGGCACTGGTCGTGGTCGGGTTGATGGCGGGCCGGATGCCTGTCGGGGTGATGGGCACGCTGGTCCGGGCCCTGCCGGCGGAGCGGCTGCTGGTGGAGCACCTGGCGCCGGGGGTGTCGTGGCTGCCGGACGTGCTGGACGTGCTGGACGTGCCGGACGTGCCGGACGTGCCGGAACGGAGCGGGCGGGGCGGTGGTAGGCGATGAGCAGGGTGCAGGTCCGGGCACTGTGGGCCGCGTTCGCACTGGCGGTGGGGTTCACCGCCTTCGCGTACGTGACCACTCAGGTGCGGCCGCTACGGGCGGCGAGCCCCTGGCAGGCCGACCCGTACGACGCGGTGGTGTCGTTCACGCTCTTCCTGGTGCCCGCGCTCGCCGGACTGACGGCCGTACGGGCGTGGCTGTGCCGGGGCGGTGCACCGCAACCGGGTTACCGGGTGGACCAGTTGCTGCGGGCGGCCCGGCTGGGCGTCGCACTGGTCGCGGTCACCGCCGCCACCGATGCGACGGCCGCGGCGCTGCGGGCGGAGCGCGCGCTGTGGGACGGCCGGACGGTCTGGCTGATCGCCGCACTGCTGCCGCTCGGCGCGGGAGTGGTGTGGTGCCTGGCCCTGCTGCGGCGGGCCGGCCACGAGCTCCCGCCCGAGGAACGGCGGCGGCCGGGCGGCGACTGGCTGGACGACCTCGTCCTGCTCGCCGCGCCGCTGGCCGACCTCAGGGCCCTCACCCGACTGCTGCGCCGCCACCTGGTGGCCGCCGCAGCCGCGCTGAGCCTGCTGGCCGGGGCGCTGGTGGTCAGCGGGCAGGCAGCCGGCGAGGGCTGGCCCGGCGGGCTGCTCGCGCTGGTCGAGCTCACCGTGTTCGGCAGCGGCTTCTTCGCCTTCTGCCTGCTCTGCGACGCCCTGCTGCGGATCGCCGCGCCGCCGCGCCCGCCCGGCGCCGCCCGGGCCGCCGCCTTCGTGGCCGCCCTCGCCGTACCGGTGAGCGGCGGCCTGCGGGAGGCGGTGTGGTCGCTGGCCGGGCTGCCGGGGGAGGTGGACACCCCGGCCAGGCTGCTGGCGCTGATGGCCGGGTGCGCGCTGCTCACGGGCGCGGCGACCCTGGGCGCGGTGCGGATGCGGCGGGCGCTGCGGGCGCCGTGAGGCGGTCCCGTCGAGCACCCGGCCCGCTCGCCCTCCCGTCCCGGCCCGGACGGGCCGACCATGGAGGGGAAGGC
>NZ_JAFLNG010000133.1 GCF_017427025.1 Streptomyces sp. FH025 | reverse complement strand
TGCCCACCTCCTGACCTCCCGCCAGCGCTGGACCGGCCTCGCCGTCCTGGTCCTGGCCGTGACCGTGGTCGCGCTGGACGCGACCGTGCTCTCCCTCGCCATCCCGTCCATCAGCGAGACGCTGCGCCCCAGCGGCACCCAGCTGCTCTGGATCGGCGACTCCTACTCCTTCGTGCTGGCCGGCCTGCTGGTCAGCATGGGCGCGCTGAGTGACCGGATCGGCCGCAAGAAGCTGCTGCTGTGCGGTTCCGCCGCCTTCGGCGCGGCCTCGCTGCTGGCCGCCTACGCGCCCGGCCCGGGCTGGCTGATCCTGGCCCGCGCGCTGCTCGGCGTCGCCGGGGCGACGATCATGCCGTCCACCCTGTCGCTGATCCGCAGCCTGTTCCCGGACGACCGGGAGCGGGCCACCGCGATCGGCATCTGGGGCGCGGCCGCCACCGCCGGTGCCGCGCTCGGGCCGGTGGTCGGCGGCCTGCTGCTGGAGCACTTCTGGTGGGGTTCGGTGTTCCTGCTGAACATCCCGGTGCTGGTCCTGCTGCTGGTCCTCGGCGCCTGGCTGCTGCCGGAGTCCCGGGACCCGAAGCCGGGGCGCTGGGACGTGCTGAGCGTCGCGCTGTCGATGGTCGGCGTGATCGGCGTGGTGTACGCGGTCAAGGAGGCCGCCGCGCACGGCGTGGCCCGCTGGGACGTCCCGGTCGCCTTCGTCCTGGGCGCCGCCGCGCTGACCGCCTTCGTCCGCCGCCAGCTGCGGCTGGAGACCCCGCTGCTGGACGTCCGGCTCTTCCGCGACCGGCGGTTCACCGCCGCCGTCACGGCCTCGCTGATCTCCCTGGTCGGCCTGTCCGGGGTGATCTTCGTGGTCTCGCAGTACCTCCAGCTGGTGCGCGGCTACGAGCCGCTCCAGGCGGGCCTGGCCGAGCTGCCCGCCTTCGCCGGTTCGGTGGCCGGCGGGCTGCTCACCGCCCGGATCGCCCGGCGCTTCGGCGCCCGCGGGGCGCTGACCGCCAGCCTGCTCGCCATGGGCCTGGCCGCGGGCGTGCTGGGCTGGCTGGAGCAGGACACCGCCTATCTGGTGCTGGCCGCCTCCTTCCTGGTGACCGGCACCGCCGAGGGCGTGGTCTACACGCTCGGCGCCGACCTGGTGCTCTCCGCCGCCCCCGCCGACAAGGCCGGCGCCGCCTCGGCCGTCTCCGAGACGGCGTACGAGCTGGGCACCGCGCTCGGCATCGCGCTGGTCGGCTCGGTGGTCGGCTCGATCTACGCGAACGGGCTGACCGTCCCGGCCGGGACGGCCCCGGAGGCCGCCGCCCGGGCCGGCGAGTCGCTGGGCGCGGCCGTGGAGACGGCGAACGGGCTGGCGCCGGAGGTCGCGCGGCCGCTGCTGGCGAGCGCCCAGGACGCCTTCGTGCACGGCATGAACAGCGCCGGGCTGCTGGCCGGGGCCCTGCTGATCGCCGCGGCCGCACTGGCCTGGCGGCTGCTGCGCGGACTGCCCGACGCACCGCCGGCGGGCGAGCCGGTCGAGGCCCCCGGGCGGGCCGAGCAGGAGAGCGTCGGCGCGTAGCAGCACGTGGGAGCGGCCGTTCCCCCCGGGGGGAACGGCCGCTCCCACGTCGAAGCGACCGCTACACCGCCCCGAAGGGCAGCTCCAGCTCCGCCCAGACCACCTTGCCGTCCCGGGTGAGCCGGCTGCCCCAGCGCTGCGCCAGCTCGCTGACCAGGAACATCCCGCGCCCGCCCTCGTCCTGCTCGGCGAAGGGGCGCAGCTGCGGGGCCGCCCCGCCGGCGTCGGAGACCTCCAGGGTGAGCACCCGGTCGCGGAACAGCCGCAGCCGCCGCGGGGCCTCGGCGTGCAGCAGGGCGTTCGTGACCAGCTCGCTGACCAGCAGTTCGGCGTAGTCGGAGAGCGCGCTCAGGCCCCAGCCCTCCAGGGTGGCGCGGGTGAAGCGGCGGGCCTTGCCGGGCACCCTGCCGCCGCCGGTGAGCGGCAGGGCGGCGATCCGGTCGGCGGGCAGCGGCAGCACCCGGGCCATGATCATCGCGATGTCGTCCTCGGTGCCGTCGGTGACGAGCGCGCCGATGACGGCGTCGCAGCTCTCCTCCAGCGTCCGGCCGGGCGCGGCCAGGGTGCGGGCGAGCAGGTCGATGCCGTCGTCGAGGTCCTGGCCTCGCCGCTCGACCAGGCCGTCGGTGTAGAGGGCGAGGGTGCCGCCCTCGGGGAGCGGGACCTCGATCGACTCGAACGCGACGCCGCCGACGCCCAGCGGCACGCCGGGCGGCACCTCGATCGGGCGGGCGGTGCCGTCGGTGCCGACCCAGACCGGCGGCAGGTGCCCGGCCGAGGCGATCTGGACGGTGCGCTCCAGCGGGTCGTAGACCGCGCAGATGCAGGTGGCGAACTGGCCCTCGCCGATTCCCGAGGCGGTCTCGTCCAGTCGGGTGAGGACCTGCTCGGGCGGCATGTCGAGGGTGGCGAGGGTGCGGGCGACGGTGCGCAGCTGGCCCATCGTGGCGGCGGCCCGGATGCCGTGGCCCATCACGTCGCCGACCACCAGGGCGACCCGGCCGCAGGAGAGCGGCACCACGTCGAACCAGTCGCCGCCGACCTCGCTGACCACGCTGCTGGGCAGGTAGCGGTAGGCGATCTCCAGCCCGAGGGTGCGGTGGATCTCCTGCGGCAGCAGGCTGCGCTGGAGGGTCAGGGCGGTCTCCCGCTCGCGCCGGTAGAGCCGGGCGTTGTCGAGCGCCAGCGCCGTCCGGGCGACCAGTTCCTCGGCGAGCGCCACGTCGGCGTCGGTGAACGGCTCGGGGTTGCGCATCCGGATGAACTCGGAGCCGCCGAGCACCATGCCCCGGGCGGAGATCGGCACCATCATGTACGAGTGGATGCCCGCCGCGATGCCGGGGGCGACCCGGTCCTCGCTGGCCACCAGGCCGCGCAGCGCCTCCTCGTCCACGTGGGCGCGCAGCAGCGGCCGCCCGCTGCGCAGGCACTGGGTGTAGCTGCGGTCGGGCGAGTACTCGGAGGTCTCGCCGATGGCGTCCACCGCGTGCGCGAGGCCCGTCTCGTAGTTCTCGCCGACGGCGACGGCGCGCAGGGTGACGGACCGGTCGGAGGGGATCGGGGTGGGCTCGGCGCCGCGCAGCACCGGCTCCAGCAGGTCGACGGTGGCGAAGTCGGCGAACCGGGGGACGACCGCCTCGATCAGCTCCTCGGCGGTGCGCTGGAGGTCCAGGGTGGTGCCGATCCGGGCGGTGGCCTCGGCGATGGTGGCCAACCGCTCCTGGGCGCGGGCGGCACGGGCCTCGGCCTGGAAGCGCTCGGTGACGTCGATGATCGAGGAGCAGACGCCGAAGACCTTGCCGGTGGAGTCCTCCAGCCGGAAGTAGGAGGCGGACCAGGCACGGTCCCGCTTGGGGTCGCCGGGGACGCGGCCGTGCGAGCGGGCGTCCACCACGGGCTTGCCGGTCGTGAGCACCTGTCTCATGATCTGCTCGATCTCGGCGCTGTTGATGCCCGGCAGTACCGCGGATATCCGGCGGCCGAGGTGGCCGGCGACGGGTACGCCGTTCATCCGGGCCAGTGCCTCGTTGAGCCGGACGAAGCGCAGGTTGGTGTCGTAGACCGCCATGCCGATCGGCGAGCGGTCGAAGACGCCGTCCAGCACGGCCAGGTCGGCCTCGACGGCGTGCACGGCGCGGACGTCGGAGGCGGTGGCGAGCAGCAGCAGGGTGCCGGCCGGTCCTGCAATCGGGTAGGTGCGGAACTCCAGCTGGACCCGGTGGCCGTCGCGGTGGCGGACCGGGAGGACGCCCGACCAGCCGGTGCCGGACACGATCCGCTGGAACACGTCGAGCAGCTCGGGGCGGTCGGTCCCGTCGGTGAGCAGCTCGGCGGCGTGGCTGCCGACGGCCTCCTCGGCGGTGTAGCCGAGCAGGGCCTCGGCGTCCTCGCTCCAGTGCAGGATCAGGCCGTCGGACTGGAGCAGCACCGTCGCGAGCGGGACCAGCCGGTGGCCCTCAAGGCGTGCGGAATCGCCGTTCGGCGCGGAGTCGACGGCGTCGGTCGCGTCCCACTCGTGTCCGTGCATTCAGGCAGCACCCCGGTTCGGCTCGTGCCCGGCCGGGTGGGCCTCGCGGTCCGTGCCGGCCGGGGTTCTTCTCCAGACTGCACGGACATCGGCCGCCCGGCGACCCCTTGGTCAGGGGGCGTCCGGCCGCTCACTTGTACGGGCGTCATGGGCGTACCGGCCGCAGCGTACTCTCCAGAACGCCCGCCCACTGCCGGATCACGCCGGAACGGCGGAGGCTGTCGTCGGTGAGCAGGTTGGCCAGGCCGAGGCCGCGGGCGAGGTCGAGGGTGGCCTGCACCGATTCGCGTACGCCGGGGCGGCTCTCGTCGGCGTCCAGGAACTCCACGGCGGCGCGGTGGGCCTCGCGGCCGACGTGGCCCTCCAGGGCGATGATCCGCTCGCGCAGGCCCTCCTCGGTGGCGGCGGCGGTCCACAGGTGCAGGGCGGCGCGGAACAGCGGTCCGGTGTAGAGCCGGACGATCATGTCGACCACGGCAAGGGTGCGGTCGGGGCCGGCGGCCGGCAGCTCGTCCGCGTGGGCGCGGACGGCCGCCAGCCGCTCGGCGGTGACGTGCTCGACGGCCGCGGTGAAGAGGCCCTCGCGGGTCGGGAAGTGGTGCTGGGCCGCGCCCCTGGAGACTCCGGCGCGCTCGGCGACCACGGTGACGGTGGAGCCCTGCCAGCCCAGTTCGGCCAGGCACTCCACGGCGGCCGCGAGCAGCCGGGCCCTGGTCGCGCGGCTGCGGTCCTGTCTGGGGGTGCGGACGGCGGGGCGGCTGGTCATGGCGGGCGGCGGTTCCTGTTCCGTTCGGGGCGCGGCGGGTCGATCCTCACAGACGGGCCGCGCTCTTCGTACGCCGGGGGCGTTCAGTTAGCAGCCTTCACCTGCTGCGCCTCCCGGGCCCGGAGTTCGCGGCGGAGGATCTTGCCTGCCGCGGACTTGGGGACGGCGTCGACGAACTCCACCACGCGCACCTTCTTGTACGGGGCGACGTGCTCGGCGACGTACCCGGTGACGTCCTCCGCGGTCAGGCCGCTGCCCGGCGCGCGGACCACGAAGGCCTTGGGGTGCTCGGTGCCGTCGGTGCCCGGGACGCCGATGACGGCGGCGTCGGCGATCTGCGGATGGCCGAGCAGCACGGCCTCCAGCTCGGCGGGGGCGACCTGGTACCCCTTGTACTTGATCAGCTCCTTGACCCGGTCGACGATGTACAGGTAGCCGCGCTCGTCGACGTAGCCGATGTCGCCGGTGTGCAGCCAGCCGTCGGCGTCGACGATGGCCGCGGTGTCGGAGGGGCGGCCGAAGTAGCCCTTCATCACCTGCGGGCCGCGGATGAGCAGCTCGCCCCGCTCGCCGGGTCCGAGGTCGGTGCCGGAGCCGTCGAGGGCGGTGACCCGCAGCTCGGTGGAGGGGACCATCCGGCCGACCGAGCCGGGCGAGGGGTCGCTCTCCTTCGGCGAGACCAGGTGGGTGACCGGGGACAGCTCGGTCATCCCGTAGCCCTGGAGCAGGTGCGGCAGGCCCAGGCGGCGGGCGCAGGCGTCGGCGAGCTCCTGGTCCAGCGGGGCGGCGGCGCACAGCAGGTACTCGACCGAGGAGAGGTCGTAGCGGTCCACCACCGGGTGCTTGGCCAGCGCGAGCACGATCGGCGGGGCCACCATCAGGGCCTGCACCCGGTGCTGCTCGATGGTGCGGCAGAACTGCTCCAGGTCGAAGCGGGGCAGCACGACCACGGTGGAGCCGCAGCGCAGCGGCTGGTTGAGCAGGGCCGCCAGGCCGTAGATGTGGAAGAACGGGAGGACGGCGAGCACCCGTTCGCCGTCGGCGGGGCGGTAGAGGGCGTCGGTCTGGGCGAGGTTGGTGGCGATCGAGCGGTGGGTGAGCATCACGCCCTTGGGCAGGCCGGTGGTGCCGCTGGAGTACGGCAGGACGGCGATGTCCTCGCCCGGGTCGATCGTGATGTCGGGGGCCGGGCCGGGGGTGGCCAGCAGGTCGGCGAGCGAGCGGTGGCCGTCGGCGCCGTCCAGGACGATGATCTCGGTCAGCGGGCGGCCGGCGGCGGCGAGTTGTTCGGCGGCCGTACGGGCGGTCGACAGGAAGTGGGAGACGGTGATCAGCCAGCGGGTGCCGCTGTCGCCCAGCTGGACGGCCAGTTCGGTGGCGGTGCTCATGGAGGACACCGTGGTGACGGTGGCGCCGGCCCGGGTCGCGCCGAAGTAGGCCATCGGGTAGGCGATCGAGTTGGGGCTGAACAGGGCCACCACGTCGCCCTTGCGCACCCCTGTCTCGGCCAGCCCGGCGGCGACCCGCTCGACCGAGTCGGCGAGCCGGGTGTAGCTGACCTCCTCCCCCGTGATGCCGTCGATCAGGGCCGGGCGGTCGCCGTACTCGGCGGCGGCGCCGAGTACGGCCTGGTGGATCGGCAGATCGACGACGGGGACGTCCGGGAACTCGCTCAGGAACACCAAGGTATGCCTCCTAGACGGAAGTTGACGCGGCAACAAAAGTGGCGAGGGGTCGGTTCGAGGCGCGTTCAGGAGCATACGGACAGTAGGGGCGGAGGCTGGGCCATTGTGCGGAACCGGGGACGGCGCGTACGTGGCACGGCGGCCGCCGGGGCGCCCGAACGGGCGGCGCGCACCACGGCCGCCCGCCCCCCGGCACGCCCGGTCGGACCCTCAGTACGACTTCGGCAGGCCGAGGGTGTGCTGGGCGACGTAGTTGAGCACCATCTCCCGGCTGACAGGGGCGACCCGGCCGACCCGGGTGGCGGCCAGCAGCGCGCCCAGCCCGTACTCCTGGGTCAGGCCGTTGCCGCCGAGGGTCTGCACCGCCTGGTCGACGGTACGGGCGGCGGCCTCCCCTGCGGCGTACTTGGCCATGTTGGCGGCCTCCCCTGCGGCCACGTCCTCGCCCGCGTCGTAGAGCAGCCCCGCCTTCTGGGTCATCAGCCGGGCCAGCTCGATCTCCACCGCGCACTGGGCGAGCGGGTGGGCCAGCCCCTGGTGGGCGCCGATCGGGGTGGACCAGACGGTGCGGGTCTTCGCGTACTCGACGGCCTTGCCGAGCGCCTGGCGGGCCAGGCCGAGCGAGAAGGCCGCGGTGAGGATCCGCTCGGGGTTGAGGCCGGCGAACAGTTGCAGCAGGCCGGCGTTCTCGTCGCCGACCAGGCCGTCGGCGGGCAGCCGGACGTCGTCCAGGAAGACCTGGAACTGCTTCTCGGGGGCGACGAGTTCCATCGGGATCGCCCGGTACTCGAAGCCGGGGGTGTCGCGCGGGACGACGAACAGGCAGGGCTTGAGCTTTCCGGTGCGAGCGTCCTCGGTGCGGGCGACGAACAGCACGGCGTCGGAGTGGTCTATGCCGGAGACGAACACCTTGCGGCCGGTCAGCAGCCAGTCCTCGCCGTCCCGGCGGGCGACGGTGGAGATCCGGTGCGAGTTGCTCCCGGCGTCGGGCTCGGTGATGCCGAAGGCCATCTTGCGGCTGCCGTCGGCCAGTCCGGGCAGCCAGCGCCGCTTCTGCTCCTCGGTGCCGTAGCGGGCGATCACCGTGCCGCAGATCGCCGGGGAGACGATGAGCAGCAGCAGCGGGCAGCCGGCGGTGCCGAGTTCCTCCAGGACGATGGCGAGGTCGGTGATGCCGCCGCCTCCGCCGCCGTACTCGGCGGGCAGGTTGACGCCGAGGTAGCCGGCCTTGCCGGCGTCGGCCCACAGTTCCTCGGGGGGCTCGCCGGCCCGGGCCTTGGCGAGGTAGTAGGCGGAGCCGTAGCGGCGGCCGAGGTCGCCGACGGCCTGGCGCAGGGCGGTGCGTTCGGGGGTTTCGAGGAGCTGACTGCCGATGGTGGACATGCGATGGTCCTTCCTCAGGCTTCGGGGGTCCGGCTCAGGCTTGGGTGGTCTGGACGACGGCCAGCAGGGTGCCGAGTTCGACCTGCCGGCCGGGGGTGGCGAGGAGTTCGACGAGGATGCCGTCGGCGGGGGCGGTGACGCGGTGCTCCATCTTCATCGCCTCCAGCACGAGCAGCGGTTGTCCGGCGGTCACGGCGTCCCCGACGGCGGCGGTGGCGCGGACCACGGTGCCGGGCATCGGGGCGAGCAGGGCGCCGGGGTCGGTCTGGGCGGTCGGGTCGGGAAAGCGCGGCAGGGCGGTGAGCGCCGTGGTGCCGCCGCTCGGGGTGTCGACGTACACCTGCCGCGCCTGCTCGCCGTAGCGGGTGATCCGGTAGGTGCGCCGGACCTCGCCCTCCAGCAGGACGACCTGTTCGGGCGTGGCGCTGAGGAGTTCGACGCCGGGGTGATCCTCGGCCCGCAGGCCGGTGCGGGTGTGGCGGTAGCGGACCTCCGACTCCGTGCCGTCGGCGGCCCGGTAGCGCTTGAGCTGCGGCTGGGAGGGCAGGTTGCGCCAGCCGGAGGGCAGGGCGCTCGGACGGGCCGCGGCGTCGGCGAGGGAGGCGGCCAGCGCCGCGCGCCCGACGTCCTCGGTGTCCGGGGCGGTGAGCTCGGCCGCGTGCTCGGTGAGGAAGCCGGTGTGCAGGCGTTCGGCGAGGAAGGCCGGGTGCCGCAGCGCGCGGACCAGCAACTCCCGGTTGGTGGCGGGCCCGTGGATCCTCGCGCGGGTGAGCGCGTCGGCCAGCCTGCGGGCGGCGGCCGCCCGGGTCGGCGCCCAGGCGATCACCTTGGCGAGCATCGCGTCGTAGTGCGGGGTGATCTCGCCGCCGTCCGCGACACCGGAGTCCAGCCTGATTCCCGTTCCCGTGAACTCGTCGTGCGGGACGGTGAGTTCGAGGCGGTGCAGGGTGCCGGTGGCGGGCTGCCAGTCCTTGGCCGGGTCCTCGGCGTACAGCCGGGCCTCGATCGCGTGGCCGGTGGTCGGCGGCGGGGTGGGCCCGGGGAGCTTCTCCCCCTCGGCGACGGCGAGTTGGAGCGCGACCAGGTCCAGTCCGGTGACCGCCTCGGTGACCGGGTGCTCGACCTGGAGGCGGGTGTTCATCTCCAGGAAGTAGAACCGGCCGTCCTCGGCGAGCAGGAACTCGGCCGTCCCGGCGCCGACGTAGCCGATCGCCCGGGCGGCGTTCACCGCCGCCGTGTGCAGCTCGGCCCGGACGTCCGCCGGCATGCCGGGGGCCGGGGCCTCCTCGACCACCTTCTGGTGCCGCCGCTGGAGCGAGCAGTCGCGGTCGCCGACCGCCCAGACGGTGCCGTGCGCGTCGGCCATCAGCTGGACCTCGACGTGCCGACCGGTGGGCAGGTAGCGCTCGCAGAACACCTCGTCCGAGCCGAAGGCCTTGGCCGCCTCGGCCCGGGCGGCCTGGAGTTCGCCCGGCAGGTCGGCCAGCCGGCGCACCACCCGCATGCCGCGGCCGCCGCCGCCCGCCGCGGCCTTGACCAGCACCGGCAGGTCGGCCTCGGTCGGCTCGGCGAGCGCGCCCAGGACGGGCACCCCGGCCTCGGCCATCAGACGCTTGGCGGCGGTCTTGGAGCCCATCGCGGCGATCGCGGCCGGCGGCGGACCGACCCAGACCAGGCCCGCGTCCAGCACGGCCCGAGCGAACTCGGCGCTCTCGGAGAGGAACCCGTACCCGGGGTGGACGGCGTCGGCCCCGGCGGCCAGCGCGGCGCGCACGATCAGCTCGCCGCGCAGGTAGGTGTCGGCGGGCGCGGCGCCGGGCAGCCGGACGGCGGCGTCGGCCTCGCGCACGTGCGGGGCGGCGGCGTCCGGGTCGGAGTGCACGGCGGTGGTCGCGATGCCGAGCTCCCGGCAGGTGCGGAACACCCGGCGGGCGATCTCGCCCCGGTTGGCGACCAGCAGGTTGGTGATCATGTGACCCCTCACAGACGGAAGACGCCGTAGCCGCGCGCGCCCTCGACCGGCGCGTTGTGGATCGCGGACAGGCACAGGCCGAGGACCGTACGGGTGTCGCGCGGGTCGATCACGCCGTCGTCGTAGAGCCGGCCGGACAGGAACACCGGCAGCGACTCGGCCTCGATCTGCTGCTCGACCATCGCCCGGATCGCCGCGTCCGCGTCCTCGTCGTACGGCTGCCCCTTGGCGGCGGCGGACTGGCGGGCGACGATCGAGAGCACCCCGGCGAGCTGCTGCGGGCCCATCACCGCGGACTTGGCGCTCGGCCAGGAGAACAGGAAGCGCGGCTCGTAGGCCCGGCCGCACATGCCGTAGTGGCCGGCACCGTAGGAGGCGCCCATCAGCACGGACAGGTGCGGGACCTTCGAGTTGGCGACGGCGTTGATCATCATCGCGCCGTGCTTGATGATGCCGCCCTGCTCGTAGTCCTTGCCGACCATGTAGCCGGTCGTGTTGTGCAGGAACAGCAGCGGGGTGTTCCGCTGGTTCGCCAACTGGATGAACTGCGCGGCCTTCTGGGACTCCTGGCTGAACAGCACGCCCTGGGCGTTGGCCAGGATGCCGACCGGATAGCCGTGCAGGCGGGCCCAGCCGGTGGCCAGGCTGGTGCCGTAGAGCGGCTTGAACTCGTCGAAGTCGGAACCGTCGACGATCCTCGCGATCACCTCGCGCGGGTCGAAGGGCACCTTGAGGTCGCCCGGGACGATGCCGAGCAGTTCCTCCTCGTCGTACTTCGGCGGCTCGGCCAACCGGTCCGGCGACGGCCCGGGCTTGCGGTGGTCGAGCCGGGCGACGATCCGGCGGGCGATCCGCAGCGCGTCTGCCTCGTCCACCGCGAAGTGGTCGGCCAGGCCGGAGACGCGGGCGTGCATCTCCGCGCCGCCCAGGGACTCGTCGTCGGCCTCCTCACCGGTGGCCATCTTCACCAGCGGCGGGCCGCCGAGGAACACCTTCGCGCGTTCCTTGACCAGCACGGTGTGGTCCGACATGCCCGGCACGTAGGCGCCGCCGGCCGTCGAGTTGCCGAACACCACGGCCACCGTGGGGATTCCGGCGGCCGAGAGCCGGGTGAGGTCGCGGAACAGGGCCCCGCCGGGGATGAAGATCTCCTTCTGGCTGGGCAGGTCGGCACCGCCGGACTCGACCAGGTTCACCAGCGGGAGGCGGTTGTGCAGCGCGATCTCGTTGGCGCGCAGGGCCTTGCGCAGCGTCCAGGGGTTGCTGGCTCCACCGCGCACCGTCGGGTCGTTGGCGGTGATCACGCACTCGACGCCCTCGATCACGCCAATGCCGGTGACCAGCGCGGCGCCCACCGGGTAGTCGCTGCCCCAGGCGGCCAGCGGGGACAGCTCCAGGAACGGCGAGTCCTGGTCGACCAGCAGCTCGATCCGCTCGCGGGCCAGCAGTTTGCCACGCTTGCGGTGGCGCTCCACGTACTTGGGGCCGCCGCCGGCCAGCGCCTTGGCGTGCTCGGCGTCGAGCTCGGCGAGCTTGGCGAGCATCGCGGCGCGGTGCTCGGCGAACTCGGGCCCGGCCGGGTCGACGCGGGTGGTCAGGACGGTCACAGCAGAACCTCCGGGATGTCGAGGTGCCGGGAGCGCAGCCACTCCCCCAGGGCCTTGGCCTGCGGGTCGAAGCGGTGCTGGGCGGCGACACCCTCGCCGAGCAGGCCGGTGATGGTGAAGTTGACCGCCCCGAGGTTCGGCAGCAGATGCCGCGCGATGGGCAACTCGGCTGTTTCGGGCAGGAGTTCGCGCAGCCTGTCGACAGTGAGGGTGTGCGCCAGCCAGCGCCAGCCGTCCTCGGTGCGGGCCCAGACGCCGAGGTTGGCGTCGCCGCCCTTGTCACCGCTGCGGGCGCCGAGCACCAGTCCGAGCAGGGCGCGGCGGGTCGGGCCGGGCGGCAGCGGATCCGGCAACTCGGCTCGCACGGAGGTGGTTTCGGCGGTGACGGGCGCGGGCGGGACGGCGATCCGACGGCCGTCCGGAAGTACGGCGGTGTGCTCGACCAGCTTGGCGTCGACGTACCCGGCGGTGAACACGCCGTACGGCGCACCCGGCCCGGGCGGGGCGGTGAGGTGGAAGCCCGGGTACCCGGCGAGGCCCAATTCGACCGCGGCCTTGCCGAGTTCGCGCCCGACCTTGGCGGCGTCCGGATCGCGGGCGGTCAGCCGGAGCAGGGCGGAGGCGCTCTCCTCGGTAGCGGCGTCCGAGTGGTCGGTGCGGGCGAGCGTCCAGCGCAGTTCGGCCGGACGGGCCCCGGGCGGCAGCGCGGCGTCGAACTGCCGTCGCACCAGGGCGGCCTTGGCCTCGATGTCCAGGCCGGTGAGCACGAACACCACCTCGTTGCGGTAACCGCCGAGACGGTTGAGCCCGACCTTCAGGGTGGGCGGCGGGGCCTCGCCGCGCACGCCGTCGATCCGTACCCTGTCCGGGCCGTCCTCGGTGAGCCGGACGGTGTCCAGCCGGGCGGTGACGTCCGGGCCGAGGTAGTGCGATCCGCCGGTCTCGTAGAGGAGTTGGGCGGTGATGGTGCCGGTGGTGACGGCGCCGCCGGTGCCGGGGTGCTTGGTGATCACGCTGGAGCCGTCGGCACGCAGTTCGGCGAGCGGGAAGCCGGGGTGGTCCACGTCGTGTTCGCGGAAGAAGGCGTAGTTGCCGCCGGTCGCCTGCGCGCCGCACTCCAGGACGTGCCCGGCGACCACCGCCCCGGCCAGGGCGTCGAGGTCGGCGGGCGTCCAGCCGAAGTGGGCGATGCCCGGCCCGACGACCAGCGCGGCGTCGGTGACCCGTCCGGTCACCACCACGTCCGCGCCCTCGGCCAGGCAGGCGGCGACGCCGAACGCCCCCAGGTAGGCGTTGGCCGCCAACAGCCCGTCAGGCAGGCCGAGTTCGGCCCGGCGCGGCAGCAGATCGTCGCCCTCGACGTGGGCCACGGCCGCCTCGACGCCCAGCCGGCGCGCCAACCCCCGCAGCTCCTCGGCGAGCCGGGCCGGGTTGAGCCCGCCCGCGTTCACCACGATCCGCACACCGCGCTCGCGCGCCAGACCGAGGCACTCCTCCATCTGCCGCAGGAAGGTCCGGGCGTACCCGAGCGACGGGTCCTTCAGCCGGTCCCGGGCCAGGATGAGCATGGTCAGCTCGGCAAGGTAGTCCCCGGTGAGGACGTCCAGCGGGCCGCCCGTGAGCATCTCCCGCACCGCCGCGAAGCGGTCCCCGTAGAACCCCGAGGCGTTGCCGATCCGCAGTACCGAGCGTTCGCGCGCCAATGCGCCTCCCCTGCCTGTGGGTTGACGGTGCCCGCACGGGCCCCGCCGGCAGCAGCGTGGCACCAGCCGCAGAAAAAAGCAATCATGCCTGCTTGTTTTCGCCCATCCGATCGGGCCTCCATTCGACCGGGCCTCCATCCGACCGGGGATCCATCCGATCAGGATTCGAGAAGCGCCGGGGCAGCGGCCGCGCCTAGCGTTGCCGCCATGAACGACATCACCATCCACTGGACCTTCCTCCCCCACACCGACCCCGAGGCCTCCCTCGCCTTCTACCGCGACCTGCTCGGCTTCGAGGTCCGCAACGACGTCGGCGGCGGCCCGATGCGCTGGATCACCGTCGGCCCCGCCGACCAGCCCGGCGTCTCGCTGGTGCTGGAGCCGCCGTTCGCCGACCCGGGCATCACCGAGGAGGAACGGCGTACCATCACCGGGATGATGGCCAAGGGGACGCACGCCCGGCTGGTGCTCGCCACCGCCGACCTGGACGGGGTGTTCGACCGGCTGAAGTCCGGCGGCGCCGAGGTCGTCCAGGAGCCGACGCAGCAGCCGTACGGGATCCGCGACTGCGCCTTCCGCGACCCGGCGGGCAACGTGATCCGCTTCAACGAGGTGCGCTGAGCCCCGGCCCCCTCAGGGGCCTCCACCTGCCCGACCGACCGACAGGGAGCGAAGACAACGATGGCCGAGCCGCACGCCGCCGACAGCCACGACCTGATCCGCGTGCACGGAGCACGTGAGAACAACCTCAAGGACGTCAGCGTCGACATCCCCAAGCGCC